>JAHKAY010000001.1 GCA_018825785.1 Chloroflexota bacterium
ACACCCTGGACGGCGACTTCTGCCTCGAGGCACTGGAGGAGGCACTCCGAAAGGGCCTGCCTCACATCTTCAACACCGACCAGGGAGCTCAGTTCACCGGCGAGGCCTTCACCAGGATGCTGGAGCAACAGGGCGTCAGGATCAGCATGGATGGGAAAGGGCGGTATAGCGACAACCTGTTCGTGGAGAGGCTGTGGCGGACAGTGAAGTATGAGGAGGTGTATCTGAAAGCATATCATGATGGCAGAGATGCCAGGATCGGAATCGGCGACTACTTCCGTTTCTACAACACCGAGCGCCCCCACCAGGCCCTGGGCTACCGAACACCGGCCGAGGCCTATGCCTCAATCCCTATGGAAGCTACAGAAGGAGGTATGATAGAATCTTCACCACCGGATACCCTGAGGACAGCGGGGCCCACTCTTAACATGACCCCTATTCTGTCCTAACGATGGGGTCCACCTCAAAGCTCCACGAACGAGTGATTCGCCCTTCTAAGGTTATAGTAGGCAAAGGGAAGACTACCGAAGGAGGCCAATATGGCTGGGGCAGTGGGTATTCACCCGGGAACAAACCTTAGCGGAGGAGCGATGACGGAGGGCCTTGCCCCTCAAGGCCCTGAGGTATTCCCTGCCCCACTACTGGCTGCATGGGTGAAGAGGGGACTCGACCAGGCCACATCCCTAGCCTCTCTTCCTTGGCTGATGAGGCGGCAGAACGTTTCCAGGGGCACTCGTCATCTGTTCTTCTAGGCGAGATGAATATCATTCTCCCGGGTAGCCGACTCCACAAACTCATCCAGGATCACGCTCTTCAATTCGTTTCTCAACCTCACCGGACTGACGAACTTCCCTTTCAGCCAGATCCTCCCCGGCTCCACGTGGCTCAGGACCCTTGGAGCTTGCTCAGCCTCGTTTAGAAAGTTAGGGCAGTTGTCCCAGAAAGCTGCCTTCGCCCCTTCGATATGTTCCCTATCCAGTCTCACGATGATTCCTCTTAACAGCTCTTTCGCTTTCCTCAGGTTACTGTCTACCCTGAGAGGGATCCTTATCTCATCAAAGACGTATTCACAGTTTACCAGGACATTCTTGACCGAGTAGTCCTGGCAGAAGTTCAAGATCGGCTGGTCCAGCACCATCAGGTTGGGCATATGGAGAATGCGGCCGGTGAGCTCGCCTCCCAGCTTCTCATCCTCGCCTACCTCGTCAAGTATGAAATGAAAGAGCCCCATATGCCTCACGTCGCCCTTAACACCATTGATCCTAACCCTGTCCCCTACAGCAAAGAACTTGCCAAACCTTATCAGGAAGTAACCAACAAAGCTGCCCACATACTTCTGCAAGGCCAACGCCAGCCCGATGGCGATAATGGTGACATAGATAGATAGGCTTGGCACGAATAGCATAGCCACCAGCAGCCCTACCACAGGAATTGCCACCGCTGCCCCTGCGAGAAGTGCAGAGATTTGTCTCGGTTGCTTCATAGTTGCCCTCTCTTGCCTGATGGCTTGGGAGTGCTGCATCACCCTAACCTGGCAACCAGCACTTCCCCTTTCTCTACCACCACCTTCATGCTTTTGCGACAAGACGGACAGGAAACCGTTCCACTGAAGTTGTCGGGAGTCGGAATAGCTGCCCCACAGGCAAGGCAGACTACTCCCTTGGGAGCTTGCCGTTGCTTCTGATGTGAAGCCTTGTGTCTAATGAACTCCTCTGAAGTAGCAAGCTCTGCACCGCAGGAACATCTATAAGGCACTTTTACTACCTCCCTTCGCTCTTTTCAGCAACAAGGTTGGCCCATCTCCAAAACTGCCTGGACGGGCTCCACAAGCAGGGCACTTTCCGCCGCACCAAGGGTATTCCCCTGGGCTCCACATCCTGGAGGGTGAGGGTGCGGCTTTCGTAGTAGTCGTGGATGGCCACTTCCTTGTCTTCGGCCTTCAGCGGGGTGAACCACACCGGAGGAGGCGCATCGCCCTTCTCTGAGAGGCCCGCCTTGACATTGAGTAGCCACCACAGATTCCAGGCCCGCTCCGCTACTGTGATCATCTGGGACGCCTGCTGCCCCCGCCCTGTGATGGACGTGGTAGAAGCGGTTGACAAAGGCCCGGCTGCGCAGCCCCGGGCAGCCCAAGAGGGAACGCCGGTCCTCGCTGTAGCGGGTGAAGCGGACAGCCCCACCACGTATTCACAGGCCAGCCTCTCGTAGCCCCCATATCTGTTGACCGGCTGAGGAAGAGCTAAAGCATAATTAACTAGAATACTCACCATCTTCTCCACCAAGGCTTTTTGCCGAGAACTTCCAGAACTTCTAGCCTGGTCTTCAAAGTCTCTAAATCCTGGCCAAGGCTGGAAACCAGTCCTTGGTGAGCTGCCTCCAGCCTCCTTAGAACATGATTGAGCCCAACTATCTCCAGCTTTCTAGCGTCCGCCTCTACCCTCGACCCCTTCACTTCTGCTTTCAATCCATCCAGGGCCACTATCAGGTTGTGAAGCTGCTTGCCCGCATCCTCAGTCATGCGTACCTACCTCCTGCTCTTACGTAATGGTCCAGGATTTCAACAGGACCAAGAGACCTCCTCTCTATCTCGTCCACCACCTTTTCCAGGTATCCTGCGTGAAGCAGGCCCCACACCGCCTACACTCCCGCCGCCTGCAGATTCCCCCAACCCCCCTCTCTTGGAAGGCCCCTCGGGGAGAGAGCTTCCAGGAGAGGGGGTAGAGGCGGCTAGCGGCCAGAGATGGAGGTGTGGACTGGCCTCCCCGTGGCCTGGGAGGCCCGGGACAACATCTGCTGGCGGCGCACGGTGAGTGGTCCGCGCAGGAAGGAGGGCACGTCCAGCCCACCCTCCTCCGGGGCCTTCAGGAGCCTGCGGAGTTCTTCTGGCTTGAGAGGTGTTACCCCGGCCTTGGTGCGGAAGCCCGTGGCTACCAGGGTGATGCGCACTTCGCTGTCCATCTTGGGGTCATGGGTGACGCCGAAGATTATGTTGGCCTCGGGGTCGACAGCCCCCTTGATGAGCTCCGCCGCCTGATTGACCTCGTGCAGGGCGAGGGAGGAGCCCCCAGAGACAGTGTAGAGGACGCCCTTGGCCCCCTCAATGGAGATGTCCAGCAGGGGGCTGGCCAGGGCCGCCTTGGCGGCATCGGTGGCCCGGTTCTGGCCGGTGCCCTTGCCGATGGAGAGCCAGGCAGGCCCGGCGTCCTTCATGACGGACCTTATATCGGCGTAGTCCAGGTTGATCATCCCCGGGACGGTGATGACCTCGGCGATGGCGGCCACCGCCTGGCGCAGGACATCGTCGGCCATCTTGAAGGCACTGTCCATCCTCGACCTGGCGTCACACAGGGGGAGGAGGCGGTCATTGGGGACGATGATCAGAGTATCGCAGTACCCGATCAATTGATTGATGCCCTCCTCGGCCACTAGGCGGCGGTGGACGCCTTCAAAGGAGAACGGCCGGGTGACGATGCCGATGACCAGGGCCCCCGTTTCCTTGGCGGCCTCGGCCACGACAGGGGCAGCCCCAGTGCCGGTGCCCCCGCCCATGCCGACGGCAATGAAGACCATGTCGGCCTTGCCCACCATGTCCCGGATGTCGTCCCGGCTCTCCTCGCCGGCCCTCTGGCCAATGTTGTGGTCGCCCCCCGCCCCCAGGCCCCGGGTGAGCTTCTCCCCAATCTGCATCTTGTGAGGGCATTCTGCGAGTGTCAAGGCCTGGGAGTCGGTGTTCAGGGCGTAGAATTCCACCCCCAAGATCTGTTCCCGCACCATGCGGGTAACGGCGTTGCACCCCCCGCCACCTACACCAATGACTTTGATGCGGGCGGCAGTGGAAACCAGAATCTGTTTTGCCATCACTTACCTCCTTTCTATTCTAGCCTAGCGTTTCATGGCCCGCCTGGCCCGGAAGAAGAAGCGGCGGAAGACTTTGCCCACCCTCTCCCGGCGCCTACGGGGCAACTCCTCCCTGGCCGACTTTTTTGCCCCCCACATGAGCAGGCCTACGGTGGTGGCGTAGGCCGGGTCGTAGAGTATATCGGCCAGGCCATAGACGTCCTTGGGCACCCCTGCCCGCACGGGAAGGCGGAAGATGTCCTGGGCCAGGGCTTCAATCCCGGGCAGGTTGGAGGTCCCCCCAGTGAGGACCAGCCCCGCCGGGGCCAGGGCGGCATGCTCCGAGCGGGGCAGCTCCATCAGCACCATCCGCAGCAGCTCGTCCACCCGGGCCCGGATGATGTTGTTGAGGTCCTGGAGCAAGATCTCCTGCCCATTGTCCAGGCCCACCCGCGAGGCATCGAGCTTGGCCTTCTTATCAGCGCTGGGGATGAGGGAGCCATACTTGATCTTTATCTGCTCGGCCAGCTCAAAGGGTATCCCCAGGCCTACAGCGATGTCCCTGGTTACCTGGTAGCCGCCCACGGGCAGGACGGAGGTGAAGGTGACACTGCCATCCTTCCACATCGCCACATCGCAGGTCCCCCCGCCGATGTCGGCCATAATTACCCCCGCCTCCTTCTCGTCCCGGCGCAGCACCGCCTCCCCCGAGGCCAGGGGCATCAGGACCAGGTCTTCCACCTCCAGGCCGACGGCGCGCACCGCCTTGACCAGGTTCTGGACCGCGGCGGTTGAGGCGGTGACCACATGAGCATTCGCGTCCAGGCGGAAGCCGTGCATATGCCTTGGGTCCTTGATCCCCTCATGGCCGTCCAGGACATACTGCCGGGTAATGACGTGGAGCAACTTGCGGTCGCTGGGGACCTCAATGCTCCGGGCCGATTCCATGACCCTCTTCAGGTCGCCATCCCGCACCCGGCGGTCCCCCCGGGAGATGGCCACGGCGCTCCAGGTGTTCATGGAAGTAACGTGTCTTCCCGTCACCCCCACATAAGCGGACTCCATCCTGATACCACTGGCATGCTCTGCCTTCTTCACCGCCCCCTGGATGGTCTCCTTGGCCTCGTGCAGGTTGATCACCACCCCTTTCCTCAGCCCCCGGGAGGGGGCGAGGCCCACTCCTAGCACCCGGAAGGCCCCTCCATCTCCGGCATTGGCCAGGATAGCACAGGTCTTAGTAGTGCCTACATCCAAGGCAGCGAACAGATTCTTCCCCATCTATTTCCTCCTTTCCAGAGTAGGGATAACCTTGGTCAGAATGTGTTGACTACACATCTTGTCTTCATCCCCCTTGGCGGCAGGGGAAAGAGTCCGGGTCGGGGCAGGGTCGCCTCAGGCTCGACTCTGATTTTTCTTTGGGGCGGCAGGCTACCGCAGACCTCTAGGTACGGAAACCCTGAGAAGAGGCAGGGCCCGTAGTGGTGATAGTCGCAGCGGCAGGCCCCATAGGCCCCTCTGCGCCTTTTCAGGGTCTGGCGCAGGGCCCAGGCCACCAGCAGGACCCCCACGAAGTCGGTGATGAGGGGCTCGGGGAAGGCGATGAGCAGGGCCCCTACCGCCAGGGCCAGGTGCCGGAGGAGGCTTCCCCTCTCCTTCAAACCAGGCCTCCTCCCTTAGCCCTTGATCGGGACCACGTCTATCTTGTCGGCCAGGGCCCAGGCCATGTGGTCCGCCGGGTGGACATAGAGGGCTGCCTTGGACCCGCACTCCAGGCAGGGGGCTAGGACAATGCCTGACTGCTGGGACTGGGAGGTAACGAAGATGACCCCCGACTCGCACTTGGGGCAACGGCCCGCTAGGTGATAGCGCCCCCCAAAGCAATCTGCCCAATAGACTTTCATGACTCCTCCTTTCGAGACCCGCTCCGCGGCCCGAAGCTGGGCTGAGCGGCTGCGGGGATTGGCCTTAAACTCTTCCAGAGCCGGACGCAGCAGTCTCTTGGTGATGAGCCTTAGGCTAGCCCTATGCCCGTAGATACATAACCGCGTCCGGGGAGGCCATCAGCAGGGTCAGGGCTCTGTGCCGGAACCGGAGTCAGGGGAGAGTTGGCCCCGGGACCTGAACCAGAAGGTCCTGGACTTGGCAACCGAGACGACGGCGGAGAGGAGCACCCCCAGCAGAAGGCCGGTAGCTTGTACTGCCTGGCCAGCGTACCGGACAAGCGACGGCCGGCGCTGGAACTGACGAGGCTGGACCTGAGCTAGACTCAGGTCTGGGCCATCTGGTGGGCAAGGTCGGCCATCCAGGGGCACGGAGGAAGAGCGCTGGTCAAAGCGGGCACGAAAATACCGGGTTACGCCGAGAAACACCCCGCGCTTGGCCCGGCGGTTGGCACAAAGCCTTAATACTTGGAGGAAACCCACCCTCCCCCCTCTTCCTCCATTCTACCGCCCCATTATAGAACACCAAATGCCTTGCTTGTCAATACCTTTCTTAAAACAGTCTAAGAATTCGTTCTTCTCCCGCAATCCCAAGTTCATTCTAAAGACTTTTGAAGTGGGGCAGAATTCAAAGACACCTTAAACCATTTTGAAAATATGTCCAAAACACCGCTGCTGGCGGCCCTGACGTTTTCGCTGCAACCACGGATACCTTCTGTCAACCCGCTTCAAAACCTCCACTGAGTGGTCCTCTCCTTCGGGGGTGCTTCGGTTTTCCTTAATGCGCCCCCGGCCGCTGAGAGAGAAGAGGATAAAACCAATGGCTCAGATATGACATTTGGACACACTGTCTCATGGTCAAGGCAAGGGTCAGCCCGGACGCCTGCCCGCGCGTCCAATTGCATGGTGGTCGCTGCCCAGTCATACGCCCCTGCACCACTCAGGGGCTGGATAGCTCCTTGCAGGCCATTCGCAGAAGAAGTAGCTGGCCGGCGGGCGTATTCCAGCATTCTGGGTGGGCCAAGCCGTTGGCTTTGAAGAATTTCTCAATGGATTCCCTTTTCCACTTGTTGGGCAGCGGTTTGCTGCACATCGCGCACGGGATATCCAGGAATACCTCCACGGGCTTCAGCCTCTCCACTTCGGCCCGCAGCTTATCTATCTCTTTCGTTTCCTGGATCTGCTCAGGAGAGAGGAACAACTTGACCAGCGCATCGTCGGGTTCAGCGTCCTGCCAGCTGGAACAGGCGGGGCAACGGTGCTTGCCCCTAGGCCACTGCGGCCCGCGGTCCACCAGGAACCGGGTCCCACAGGTTGAGCACCGAAAGGACTTCACCACACTCCCCATGAGCTGCTTCAATATCCGCCCTCGCGCGGATTCCGGATTGGCGACGCTCAATGTCGGCCACTCCTGGGCGCTGGCCGCAAACTGGGCGATATCCTGAGGATCCTGGGCGGTTACCAGAGCCATGAAGCCGGTGAAGAGACGATACTGACACCGCCTCTCTTCCAGCTTTCCATCCAGGTCCTTCAGTGCTGCGCGTAGGGCCGCCTTCTCGCTCTTCAGCGAACTGACCTCCTGTTTGAGTTGATCCCTAGTAGGCAGTAGCGCAGCTATCTGGCTTTCCATCTCCCGCTTCTGGGCCTCCAGCCCCTGGTTCACTTTCTCCAGGGACCCATACTCTGATAGCGCCTGCTTCATCTTTTTAAGGTCAATGTCACTTGCCATGCTTGAACTCCTTCGCCAAGTTGAGCAAGGTCTCGAGGTCCAGACCATGTTTGCTCAGCTCAGCCTTCAGCTTGGACAACATCTCCACCTCCTGGGCCTTTACCTTCGCCCCTTCCATCTTCTTCTTGAGTTCTTTCTCCAGCTTCTTCTCCTCCTCTGCCACCTCTTTGCAGCGCTGAGCATGCTGCGCGTCAAGGCTGGCCAACTCCGCCCTCCTGTCAGCCACTGCGCTCTTCAGCCCGGACAGCTGGGAAGACTGCTCCGCGCCTTCCGACTTCAGATGCTGGACCTCAGAGCCCATGTCCTTGAACTGGCGCAGGACCTGTTTGTAGCTCACCCCAGCCTTGGCTTCCAGCTGGCATAGCTCCAGAGCAGCAGGGATGAATCCGGGCTCCGCCACTTTCTTGCAGACCCGGACCAGGTCCTTGTGCTGCCCAGGGGGTACACCCAGGGTGACGAAGGCACGGATTATTGCCACGCCCTGCCGGGCATCCTGGACGCTGAAGCGGTTCTTGAACAACTCCACCGCCAGGCTCCTCAGGGAATCCACCTCGTTCATGATGCCAAACTCCTTTCCGGCCCCCGAGAGGCCTATCTCTGCAGTCCTGGCCTTGAACCGGGAAAACCAGAGAGAGATGGTGCTCTGGTCCACCCCCACCTTCCCGGCGACGGCCTGCTGCGGCAAGCCTTGGAACATGTAGCGCAGGACGAGGGATACCCTGTGGTCCGACAGTCTAACGGTCATCTCGTGCTTCCCCGCGGCGCTTCATCCGGGAGGTCCCCTTCTCTCCGGTTCTCACAGTACCACCGACCGTCTCAGAACCGTGTGAAATCGGGTATGCATTTCATCCACTTCATGGACTCAATACGCTTCATAGACGTCATACACTTCATAAGCCCTCAACGAGTCGGTGTGCCGGCCTTCCTTCAATCTAGCTCTTTCCTGATGCCACAGCCGCAGCGCCGTCACTGTTGCCAACTTGGGGTTGGCGGTGAACCAAGTTTTGTGCCTCCATAGCCTGCGATGTCACCGGCGGCGCTCCTGGCAGCTCAGGCCATCGCGAGAATGGGCCTTCTTCGTCGAACTGCGTTGGCCCGGCCGAACTTGGTGGACACAGCTTTTGTGGCCTGATGCCATTCTGCCAGGCCAGCCGACCGAAGCAAGCCTTGGTTCCGGGCGGCTGCACGTCCCCCGCCGCTTCCTCGGGACAACATCGACACTTGGCCGTCAGGACTTTGTTGCTTTGTGCTGGGCGGACTGGAACCAAGCTATGCAAAGCCAGACACTGCCCTGAAAACGATGTCTTGAATCCCATCTACTGATTGACTCCGCGACCCGATTCTGCGCGTGCTTGCCCCGCCTTTCCGATTTTGGCAACATTTTGGCAACGGACCGGGTGGCACGCCCCGACACCAGGCGGCATCCCCAGATACGATCATGGCTGACCCTGGGCACGGGGTGATATCTGGCGACACCGCCGAGCACCAAATGGGACGAGAGGCTTGGAACTCATAAGCCCTTGGTCGTCAGTTCAAATCTGACCCCAGCCATTCTTTGTTCCCCCGGCGGACAGGAATCTTGCCTGCTAGTGGGCGTGTTCGTGGAAGCGGATGTGGCTGTGGGGGTGGAAATGGACTGTCCCGTTGTGGCGGTGGGAGTGTTCGTGGATGAGGTTGGTCCGCAGCAGGAATTCGGTCTCGGCAAGGACCCCGGCCGGGGTCCCGTCCGCTGCCAGGCGGTGGGTCTCATCCAGCACATAGACGGTATCGGCTATCTCCTCCAGGATGTCCAGGTCATGGGTGGCAATAACGAGGGTCTTATCTCCCTGGTGCCATTCCCCCAGGAAGTTCACCAGCCAGCTCTGAGTTTTGGGGTCCAGCCCGGCGGTGGGCTCGTCCATGAGTAGCACCTGGGGCTCCAGGGCCAGGACCGAGGCCAGGGCCACCTTCTTCTTCTCCCCCCCGGAGAGGCGGTAGGGGGGCCTTTCCCGCAGGTGCACAATCCCCAGAAGCTCCAGGGCAGCCCTCAGCCGGTCCTCCATCTCACTTTTGGGGAAGCCGAGCTGGAGCAGGCCAAAGGCTATCTCCTCCTCAACCGTGGCGGAGAAAAGCTGGACATCGGGGTCCTGGAAGACCATCCCCACCCGGCGGCGGAAGGAGAAGGCAAAATCCCCATCGCAGAGGAGCTCTTCACTGAGGGGATGGCCGAAGGCCAGGAGTTCCCCCCGGCTGGGGAAGGCCAGGCCCGCCAGAAGCCGGAGCAGGGTGCTCTTCCCGGAGCCGTTGGCCCCCAGGAAGGCCACCTTCTCCCCGGCCTCGATGCTCAGGTTGAGCCTCTGGAGGGCCTCTATCTCCCCAAGATAGGTGTAGCCCACATCCCGGGCCTCAAATACCTTCTGGGCCATCTCAGGTCAAAAGGCGGTCGGCTATGATGGCGGCGACCGCCAGGAATCCTGCCAGCCCGGCCCAGAGGGCATCCCTTCTCCTCAGGACAAAGTCCTCCATCGTCATCACATCTCCTCGGAAGCCCCGGCTCTGCATGGCCAGATAGACCTCCTGGCTCATATGGTGGGACCGGGCCAGAAGGGTGGCCATAGAGCTGGCCAGAAAGCGCCGGTTCTCACCCGCGGGCCTGGGCCCCACGGTGCGGCTTTTCCGGGCGAGGAACATGGCGTTGATGCTCCGCAGGAAGATGTAGATATAGCGGTGGGTCATCTGCAACACCAGGACAAAGGCCCGGGGCACCATCAGCACCCGCAGGGCCCGGAGGAGATGGTCCCATCGTGTAGTAAGCACCAGGAGGACCGCCAGGGATAGCGTGTCCCACGACCGCAGCACCAGGGTGGAGGCTGCCCTCAATCCCTGCTCGGTGATGGCCAGGCCCTCCCACAGAGAGAACAGGGGCCTGCCCGGGGTGGTGAAGAGGGCGGGGAGGGCGATTAAACCCGTAAAGAGGGGTATGAACAGCCCTACCCTTTTCAGGAAGAAGACGGGGCTGATGCGGGAAAGCAGGGAGAGGACCAGGGGCAGGAAGGCAAAGGCGACCAGGAGGGGCAGGGAGTGGAGGAGGGCCACGGACACCATCAAGAGGAGGACCGTGAGCACCTTGGCCCGGGGGTCCAGACTCTGGAGCAGGCCGCGACGGGAGGCAAGCCCCTCCGCCACCAGGGCCCTCTCCAGGGCCTCGGTTACATGGTGGACTGTCTTCTCCCAAAAGCCCTCTGCCTTCACCCTTTTCTCCTGCTTAACCTCAATACCAGGAAGGAGATAAGGGCAAACGCTCCAACAGCCACAATGGCTGAGGCTATGTAGCCCGCCACGGGCCCTATCCCTGGGAAGGAATAGTCAGGAATGGGTGCTCGCCATATACTTCCCAGCCTTTCCAGGCCCTGAGGGACAAACCCCAGCATCTCCTGAAGGTCCTCCGCGCCCCACTCCCCCCAGGCGGTCCCTGAGGCCATCAGGCCTATCGGGGTGAGGAGGGCCACCAGGCCCAGCCCTGCCCAGAGCCAGCGCAGTTTCAGAGGGCGGGGCTGGGGCATGACGCCCAGGGGCATCTTGGCGCGAAGGAGGAAGGCCAGCACCATCCCGGTGACCAGGGCTTCAACAAGGCCGGCCACCAGAAGGTGGGGGACCATCACCGCAGGGAGGGCGAGCTTCAGGGCATAAGGGGCGTACAGGGGGGTGCCGTCAGCGGCATGGAAAAGGAGCGGCTGGAGCCCCAGCTCCAGGGCTACAAGCAAGGCGGCCAGATTCATGGCGAAGTAGCTGGCAATAGCGGCGGCTATCACCTGCTTCCCAGGGAGGATGGTTATGAGGTAACGATAGAGCCCGTATCCCACCAGGGGCAGGACAATGGCCATGTTGAAGACGTTGGCCCCGTAGGCGGTAATGCCCCCGTCGCCGAAGAATAGGGCCTGGAGGAGGAAGACCACTGAGAGCCCCACCACCGCCCCCCACGGCCCCAAAACCAGGGCCAGAAGGGTCCCCCCTACCGCGTGGCCGGTGGTGCCCCCCGGCAGGGGAACATTGAACATCTGGAGGGCAAAGGCAAAGGCGGAGAAGAGGGCAATAAGGGGCACCATCCTGGCTCGCATCAGCTTCCCCACCTTCTTCGCCGCTACCGCCCAGAAGGGAAGGGCCGCTCCATAAAGGACAGCACATGTCGCCGGGCTCAGGTAGCCATCAGGGATATGCATGTTGCGACTCCTTTTACTTGCGATTAGTCGCATCTATCGTAGGGGCAGGGTGGCAGAGAGTCAAGGGGGTTATGGTTAGAATTCGGTTTAACTCTGGCAGCGGGAGCAGAGGCCGAAGATGGCGAAGTGGTGGAGGGTTGGGCGGAAGCCGTAGTGGTCCCTTATGGCCTTCTCCAGGGGGCGGAGGTGGGCCGGGTCCAGCTCCAGGGTCTGGCCGCAGCGGGAGCAGACCAGGTGGTGGTGCTGCCCGTGTTGTGCCCAGTGGTACTGTTTTTTCCCTTCCCCCAGGTCGGTCTCGGTTACCAGCCCCAGGCCCCGCAGGAGGTCCAGGGTGCGGTAGACCGTGGAGATGTGGACGTGGGGATAGCGGGCCCGGACCTGGGAGAAGACATCTTCGGCGCTGAGGTGGGCGTCCCTCTCCTCCAGGACCTGGAGAATGAGGAGGCGCTGGGGGGTAATCCTCAGCCCCAGGCGGCGGAGGGCCAGGGCAGCCCCTTCTTTCGGCTTTCTCAAGGCCTACTCCCGGGTGCTGAGGGGGATGGTAACAGGGCCATCGTTGTGAATTTCTACTATCATGTGCTCCCGGAAGCGGCCGGTCTCCACTTTGAGGCCCCAGGAGGAGAGGGCCCGGAGGAACTCCTCAAAGAGGGGGCGGGCCTCCTCGGCGGGGGCGGCCCCATCAAAGCTGGGCCGCCTCCCCTTCCCGGTGTCGGCCAGGAGGGTGAACTGGCTCACCGCCAGAATCTCGGCCCCCGCCTCCAGGGGGGAGAGGTGGAATTCCTTATCGCCATGGGGGAAGAGGCGGAGGTGGGCTGTCTTCTCCGCCAGGCGGCGGGCGTCCTGAGGGGTATCATCCCGGGCCACCCCCACCAGGACCACCAGCCCCCGGCCGATTTTGCCTATCAGCTCCGGGCCCACCCGGACCGAGGCCTGGCTTACCCTCTGCACCACTGCCCGCAAACTACATACCCCTGAAACTGCTCCAAAAAACCTCCCATCTTGGGGGGGCTAAAATAGCGCGGGCGATTCCTCACGGGGAATAGGCTATTAATCCTTGGTTTCTTTCGCCTTTTGGTCGGCGGCGGATAGGTTTTTCATCACTTGGTCCCCGGTTGGAACCTTCTCGGATGTCTTGGCGGGCAGGCCAGGCCGGACTGCCTTGCGGTTGTCGGTGACATAGAAGCCGCTGCCTTTGAAGATGATGGGGGGGGCATGGATGACCCGGCGGGACTTGCCCCCGCAGCTCGGGCACATGGCCACCGCCTCCTCATCGAAGCGCTGCCTTCTCTCAAAGGTGTGGCAGCACTCGCCGCACTGGTATTCATAGACGGGCATCTTGCGTCACCTCAAGAAATCTAGCTCTAGATTTTAGCCCGAAGGCCCCTAGCTGTCAAGTTTGCCTGAGGTGGCTGATGAGTTGGGGCCGGTGTAGGATTACCTGTTCCCCGGTGGCCAGGTTCCGCAGGAGGACGGTCCCGCTCCCTATCTCCTCTTCCCCCAGGATGAGGGCCTGGGCCATGCCCAGGGCATCGGCCTGACGGAGCTGGGCTTTCAGGCTTTTCCTCGCCGGGGCTCCCGTGACTCCTATCCCCGCCCGCCGGAGTTCATAGAGGAGGGCCAGGGCCTGGTCCCGGTTCTCTTCCCCCGCATGGGCCACAAATATCCTGGGCTGGGGGATGGGGGGCAAAGGTAGGTCTGCCTTCTTCAGGCTGAGGACTACCCTCTCCATCCCGGTGGCAAAGCCCACCGCCGGGGTGGGCCTGCCTCCCAGTTCCTCTATCAGGTCATCATATCTGCCCCCTCCCCCCAGGGTGCTCTGGGCCCCCTCCTCCGGGGGCTGGACCTCAAAGACGGTGCGGGTATAGTAGTCCAGTCCCCTCACCAGGCGGTGGTCCAGGTCATAGGGCAGTTTCAGGGCCTCAAGCTGGGCCTTCAGGGCGTCAAAGTGGCTCTTGCAGTCGGGGCAGAGGTGGTCGGTGCTTTTCGGGGCTTCCAGGGTTGGCCCCTGGCAGGAGGCCTGTTTGCAGTCCAGGAGCCTCAGGGGGTTCTTCTCGAGCCTTTCCCGGCAATCGGAGCAGAGGCCGGGGATGTGGGGCTGGTAATACTGGCGGAGCCTGTTGACATAATCGGGACGGCAGGCCCGGCAGCCGATGCTATTGAGCTTGAGGGAGAGGCCTTCCAGGCCCAGGGAAGAATAGAGCTGCCAGGCCAGGTCTATGACCTCGGCATCCAGGGCGGGGTCGGCGTCGCCGATGGCCTCAAAGCCGAACTGGTGGTGCTCCCGGTATCGCCCTTTCTGGGGCCGCTCATAGCGGTAGATGGAGGCGAAGTAGTAAAGCCTGACGGGCTGGGGGAGGTTGTTGAGGCCATGTTCGAGGTAGGCCCGGCAGACGGGGGCGGTGCCCTCGGGGCGGAGTGTGAGGTCTTTGCCGCCGCGGTCCTGGAAGGTGTACGTCTCCTTTTCCACGATATCGGTAGTGGGGCCGATGGTGCGGATGAAGAGCCCGGCCTCCTCAAATACGGGGGTATCCAGGCGCTGGTAGCCGTAGAGGTGGCAGAGGGCTTCGGCCTTCCCCTGGACGAACCTCCAGTAGGCCTGCTCCTGGGGCAGGATATCGGCGGTGCCTCGGGGGGCCTTATACATCGCTGTTTTTCCCTCGCCTCATAATGCTGGGGGGCTAGCATACCACAGGACATGGTAGGGGTAAAGCTTTAATTGCCTTGAGGTCAGGAACGGATTATACTCAAAACAAAGATGGACTTCGAGGTATTTAGGGAAAAGGCCGGCTATCTCTCCGGGGAAGGACTGGCCCTGGTGGAAAAAGCCTACAGGTATGCCCAGGACTGCCATCAGGGCCAGCAGCGGGAGTCAGGGGGGCCCTACCTGGAGCATCCCCTGGCTGTAGCCGTCACCCTGGCGGAGCTGGCGCTGGATGCCTCCTCCCTTGCCGCCGGCCTCCTGCACGATGTCTCTGAGGACTGTGGTATCCCCATGGAGGAGATTGAGGCCCGCTTTGGCAAGGAAATAGCCGGGCTGGTGGACGGGGTCACCAAGCTCTCCCGTCTGCCACTGGCCCGCCTGGAGAAGGAGGAGCAGGCAGAAAACCTGCGGAAGCTGCTGGTGGCCATGGCCCAGGACCTCCGGGTGGTCTTCATCAAGCTGGCCGACCGCCTGCACAACATGAAGAGCCTTCAGGCCCTGCCCCCCCAGCGCCAGAAAAGCATCTCCCAGGAGACGATGGAGGTCTTTGCCCCCCTGGCCCACCGGTTGGGGATATGGCAGATGAAATGGCAGCTGGAAGACCTGGCCTTCTCCTATCTGGAGCCGGAGGAATACAGCCGGGTGGCCAAGCTGGTGGACCAGCGGCGGGCCCAGAGGGAGGCCCTTGTCAGCCAGATAACCCAGAAAATCCAGGAGGAGCTGGGTAAAGCCGGGCTGGAGGCCGAGGTCAGCGGCCGCCCCAAACACCTCTACAGCATATTCCAGAAGATGAAGAAATACTCCGCCCAGGGCCGCGAGTTCTCAGACATCCATGACCTCCTGGCGGTCAGGATTATTGTGAATACCGTCCCCGAGTGTTATGGCGTCCTGGGGGTTATCCATTCCCTGTGGCATCCCTTCCCCGGGGAGTTTGATGACTATATCGCCAATCCCAAGCCAAACGGCTACCAGTCACTCCACACCGCGGTCATGTGCCAGGGGGCCACCGTTGAGATCCAGGTCCGCACCCGTGAGATGCACGGCATGGCAGAATACGGCGTGGCCAGCCACTGGGGCTATAAGGAGGGGAGAAAGGTCTCCTATCAGGACAGGATGGTCTGGCTGCGCCAGCTCCTGGAATGGCAGAGGGAATTTAGCCGGGCGGAGGAGCTGGTGGATGCGGTAAAGACGGATATCTTCCAGGACCAGGTGTTTGTTTTTACCCCCAAGGGGGAGGTAAAGGAGCTACCCCAGGGGGCCACCCCCCTGGACTTCGCCTACCGCATCCACACCGAGCTGGGCCAACGCTGTGTAGGGGCCAAGGTCAACGGCCGGCTGGTCCCCCTCAACTATACCCTCAAGATGGGGGACACCGTGGAGGTCCTTGCCGCCAAAAGGCCCCGGGGGCCCAGCCGTGACTGGCTCAACCTGGAGCTGGGCTATGTCAAGACCAGCCAGGCCCGGGAGAAGATAAAGCAGTGGTTCAAACGGCAAGAGCGACAGGAGAATATAGAGAGGGGGCGGCCCCTCCTGGAAAAGGAGATGAAGAGGCTCGGCCTTGTCCCGCCCAGCCTGGAGGAGCTGGCCCGGCTCTTTGGCCAGGAGGGGCCCGAGGACTTCCTGGCGGCCATTGGCTATGGGGCCATTACCCCTCACCAGGTCGCCCTGAAGCTGGCTTCTCAAGAGGAGAAGCCCCGGCCACTGGCCCCTGCTCGCCGCCCCTCCACCACTGGCATCCAGGTGCTGGGGGTGGGGGACCTGCTCACCAGGCTCGCCAACTGCTGTCAGCCTCTCCCCGGGGACCCTATTGTGGGCTATATCACCCGGAGCCGGGGTGTTACAGTCCACCGCCTGGACTGCTATAATATCCTCCACGAGGATGAAAAAGAAAGGCTGGTCCCCGTGGAGTGGGGGGAAAGGGCGGAGTTCTACCCGGTCTCCATCCATGTCGAGGGCTGGGACCGGGTGGGGCTGCTGCGGGATATCAGCACTGTGGTGGCCGAGGAGAAGATGAACATCACCTCCGCCAGCGTCTCGGAGGGTGACAGCAACACCTCTTCTATTGACCTTATTGTGGAGACCCGGGACATGACCCAGCTCAGCCGCCTTCTGGCCAGGATTGAGGGGGTGAGGGGGGTCACAAGTGCCCTGAGGTCAGGGGACAAAGGAGGCAGTTTTGGCAACAAAGTCAGCAGCTAAGGCAGCCCGCAAGAGCCAGAGAGGGTTCGGCAGGAACCAGGCGGTGAAGAGTGCTCTCAAGACCTTTATTCGCCAGGCCCAGGAGGCCATTGCCCGCAAGGATGTCAAGGAAGCTGGGGCTCTGGTGAAGAGGGCGGAGAGCGCCCTGGACGGGGCGGCGACCAAGGAGATTATTCATCCCAATGGTGCTGCCCGCAGGAAGTCCCGCCTCCTTGCCAAGTTCAACCAGGCCTTCCCTTCGGGGCCGGGGGCTTGAAGGGTGTTGACATCCGTCGCTTGGGCTGATAAACTGCCCTAGTGTTGAAACCCCTCTCGCGGGGTTATTATTTTTGCCTATGATTGGCTGGGAGGTTGGGTGCCAACAGTAAATCAGCTGGTAAAAAAGGCTCGCCGCCCTATCAGTAGAAAGATAAAGGCGGTGGCACTGCGCTATAGGCATAACACCTTGAAGAACCGTACCTGGAAGGAGAAAGGTGGCTCCCCCCAGAAGCGGGGGGTATGCATTGCCGTGAAGACCATGACTCCCAAGAAGCCCAACTCTGCCCTCCGGAAGATCGCCCGGGTGCGGCTCACCAACGGGATTGAGGTGACGGCCTATATCCCGGGGGAGGGCCATAACCTTCAGGAGCACTCGGTGGTCCTCTTGCGGGGGGGCAGAGTAAAGGACCTGCCCGGGGTGCGCTACCACATCATCCGGGGCACCCTCGATTTGGCAGGGGTAGATGCCCGCCGCCAGGGGCGAAGCCGCTATGGCGCTAAGAGGCCCAAGCCCGGGGAGGTAGCTGAGAAGCCCGTGCCCGCTAAGCCCGAGGCGGAGGAGTAGCCATGTCCAGGCGCGGTACGGCGGAAAGGCGGACTGTTGTCCCCGACCCCAAATACAACAGCACTTTAATAGCCCTGCTCATTAACCGGATGATGCTGCGGGGCCAGAAGGCCACTGCCGAAAAGATAGTTTACAGGGCACTGGAACTCATCCAGGCCAAGACCAAGAAAGACCCCATTTCCGTCCTGGAGCCGGCCATCCGCAATGCTACTCCCCTTCTGGAGGTGAAGCCCCGCCGGGTGGGGGGGGCGACCTATCAGGTCCCGATAGAGGTGCGCCAAAACCGGGGCTTCTCCCTGGCCCTCCGGTGGCTGGTGGCCGAGGCCCGCAAACGGCCAGGCAAGTCCATGATAGAGAAACTGGCCGGGGAGCTGATAGATGCCTCCCAGGGGGCGGGAGGGACCGTCAAGAAGCGGGAGGATACGCACAAGATGGCCGAGGCCAACAGGGCCTTTGTGCACTATCGATGGTAAATACGCCTCTTTCCCAGAAGGTCTCAAGCCCCGACAATTCTGTCGGGAAGGGAGAGGTATTTCCCCTGCACCTCATACGCAACATCGGCATCATCGCCCACATAGATGCCGGCAAGACCACCGTCACCGAGCGGACCCTGTATTATACTGGCCGGACCTACAAGATAGGGGAGGTGGATGAGGGAACGGCGGTGATGGACTGGATGGAGCAGGAAAGGGAGAGGGGCATAACCATCACCGCTGCCGCCACTACCTGCACCTGGAAGGACCACCTCATCAACATCATAGATACCCCGGGCCATGTGGACTTCACCGCTGAGGTAGAAAGAAGCCTGCGGGTCCTGGATGGGGGGGTGGTGGTCTTTGACGGGGTGGGTGGGGTGGAGCCACAGTCTGAGACCGTCTGGCGTCAGGCCAATAAATACGGTGTGCCCCGCATTTGCTTTGTAAACAAGATGGACAGGGTGGGGGCTAGCCTCCAAGTCACGGTGGCCCAGATAAAGGAAAGGCTGGGGGCCAGGCCCATCCCCATCCAGCTCCCCCTGGGCAAGGAGCAGGAGTTCCGGGGGGTGGTTGACCTGATTGAGATGAAGGCCTGGGCCTTCCTTGATGACCCCGCCCAGCCCCCACAGGAGGCCTTCCTCCAGCCACAGGAGGAGGGGGAGGTCTTCCTGGCCCGGGAGGCCCTGCTGGAAGGGCTGGCCGAGAGTGATGACCAGATGATGCTCTCCTATGTAGAGGGCCGGGAGGTCTCCTCCAGGGAGATAAGGGCGGCCATCAGGCGGGCCACCCTCTCGGGCCGGATGGTGCCTGTCCTCTGTGGCAGTGCCCTCAGGAATAAGGGCATTCAGCCCCTATTGGATGCTGTCCTCCTCTACTTGCCCTCCCCCCTGGACATGCCCCCGGTGAAGGGCCGGGACCTTCGCACTGGGCAGGAGACCTCCCGCACCCCTGACTCCCCCTTCAGTGCTCTGGCCTTCAAGGTGGTGGCTGACCCCTTCATGGGGCGGCTGGCCTATTTCCGGGTCTATTCTGGGGAGGTAAAGGCAGGGGCCCAGGTATATAACGCCACTCGAGGCACCAAGGAGCGCATTGGGCGCCTGTTGCGTATGCACGCCAACCGCCGGGAGGAGATAGACACCGTCCAGGCCGGGAACATCGCTGCCACCCTGGGCATGAAGAATACATTTACAGGTGATACCCTGTGCGATATGGCCCATCCCATCCTTCTGGAGACCATTTCCTTCCCGGAGCCCGTCATCTCGGTGTCCATTGAGCCCAAGACCAAGGCGGACCAGGACCGGCTTGCCGAGGCCCTCAACCGCCTCTCGGAGGAGGACCCCACCTTCAAGGTAAACCATGATAAGGAAACGGGCCAGACCCTTATCTCGGGCATGGGGGAGCTCCATCTGGAGGTGCTGGTGGACAGGATGCTGCGGGAGTTCAAGGTGGGGGCCCGGGTGGGGAAGCCCCAGGTCGCCTACAAGGAGACAATTACCCAGTCGGTGCGCTCGGAGGGGCGCTTTATCCGTCAGTTTGGTGGCCATGGTCAATATGGCCGCGTCTTTCTGGAGATAGAACCGGGGCCGCGGGGTAGCGGCTTTGTCTTTGAGGAGAATCTGAAGGGCGGGGCGATACCCAAGGAGTATATCGCTCCCGTGGAGGCAGGGGTGAGGGAGGCCCTGGACAATGGGGCCCTGGCCGGATACCCCATAACCGATATCCAGGTCGTTCTGGTGGATGGCAGCTACCACGAGGTGGATTCCTCGGAGATGGCATTCAAGATGGCAGGGTCCATCGGCTTAAAGGAGGGGGTGCTCAAGGCCAAACCTATCCTCCTTGAGCCGGTCGTGAAGATAGAGGTCGTAACCCCGGAGGAATTCATGGGGGAGGTCATCGCTGACCTCAGTAGCCGGCGGGGGCATCTGGAAGGGATAGAGGCGCGGGTGGGCTTTCAGATCATCCGGGCCCATGTCCCCCTGGCGGAGACTTTTGGCTATGCCACCCAGCTCCGCTCCCTTTCCCAGGGCCGCGCCAACTACTCCATGGAGTTTGAGCGCTATGAGGTCCTGCCCCAGGCCCTGACCGAACAGATTGCCCTCCGGGTGCGGGGGAAGATATCTAGCTAAGATGCCTAAACAGAGAATCAGGGTAAAGCTAAAGGCCTATGACCACCGCCTGCTGGACCAGTCGGTGGCCCGCATTGTGGAGACGGCGGAAAGGACAGGGGCCGTGGTGGTGGGGCCTGTTCCCCTCCCCACCCGGATCCATAAGTACTGCGTCATCCGCTCTCCCTTCATTGACAAGGACTCTCGGGAGCAGTTTGAGATCAGGGTCCACAAGCGGCTGATTGATATTGTGGACCCCGGTTCAAAGACAATAGATGCCCTCACCCAGCTCCAGCTCCCCTCGGGCGTAGACATCGAGATCGGGCTATGACAACGGGGGCTGGGACCCTCCCGGGGCTCATCGGCAGGAAGCTGGGCATGACCCAGCTATTCCGTGAGGATGGGGCCGTTATCCCCGTTACCGCCATTGAGGTCGGTCCCTGCACTGTGGTCCAGGTCAAGACCAGAGAAAAAGAGGGCTACAGCGCGGTTCAGATGGGCTTCGGAGAGAAAAAGCGCCTCACCAGCCCGGAGAAGGGACACCTCAAGGGGCTGGGGAGTTTCCGCCACTTGAGGGAGTTCCGGGTTGGGGAGGGAGTGGGGATAGAGGTGGGTCAGAAGTTCGATGTGGGCCTTTTCAAGCCCGGTGATATTGTGGATGTTACCGGGACCTCCAAGGGCAAGGGCTTTGCCGGGGTGGTCAAGCGCCATCACTTTTCCGGAGGGCCCAAGACCCATGGCCAGTCGGACCGCCACCGGGCCCCCGGCTCCATAGGCTCCGCTACCACCCCCGGCCGTGTCTATAAGGGGAAGAAGATGGCGGGGCATATGGGGAACGCGAGGGTAACTGTGATGGGTCAGGAGGTGGTCCAGGCTGACCCGGCCCGGAACCTCCTTCTGGTGAGGGGGGCCGTCCCCGGGCACCAGAATAGCCTGGTGCTCATCCAGAAGGGCCGTCCATGATAAAGACGCCTGTCCATAACCTGGAGGGCCAGGTGAAGGGGGAGATTGAGCTCCAGGGGGAGGTCTTTGGCCTGCCACCCAACCCGGCGGTGGTCCACCAGGCGGTGGTCCGCCATCTGGCCAACCGCCGGCTGGGGACCGTCTCCGTCCGCACCCGGGGGGAGGTGGCGGGGAGTGGCAGGAAGCTCTTCCCCCAGAAACATACCGGACGGGCCCGTGCCGGAGGCCTCCGGGCCCCCCAGCGCCGTGGCAGCGGCAAGGCCTTTGGGCCCAAGCCACGGGACTTCCACCAGCGGATGCCCAAGAAGATGCGTCGGCTGGCCATCAAATGCGCCCTCTCCGACAAACTTCGGGAAGGGGAGATGGTGGTGATAGGCGACCTCAACAACCTGCAGCCCAAGACCCGGGAGATGGAACAGCTCCTGGTGCGACTGGGGGTGGGGGGCTCGGCCCTGGTGGTGACCGAGAAGGCGGAGCCGGCGGTGGTCACAGCCGCCAGCAATCTGCCGGGTATCAAGACCCTGCCTGCCCCTCTCCTTAATACCTATGACATCCTCAAGTATGAGAAGCTGGTCATGACGGTAGAGGCTGTTCGCCAGGCTGAGGCCCTCTGGGGGAGGAAATAGTGCACTTCTCTCAGGTCCTGCGCCGTCCCCTTATTACCGAGAAGATGACCCGTCTGGGGGCGAAGAACAAGTATGCCTTCGAGGTGGACCCCCACGCCAACCGCCTGGAGGTGAGTGGGGCGGTGGAGAAAGCCTTCAATGTCAAGGTGGCCTCGGTCAACATCCTGTGGGTCAAGGGGAAGACAAAGAGGATGGGCCCCCGGCAGTTCGTCACCCCTTCCTGGAAGAAGGCGGTGGTTACCCTGCGGGAGGGCTACAAGCTCCAGCTCTTTGAGGGGGTATAAATTGGCGGTTAAGGTCTATAAGCCCACCTCCCCCGGCCGGCGGGGGATGACGGGCTATAGCTTTGAGGAGATCACCCGGACGGAGCCAGAGAAGTCCCTCCTCCGCCCCTGGAGGCAGAAGGCGGGAAGGAGTGGGGGCAAGATTACCGTCCGCCACCATGGAGGGGGGGCAAAGAAGCTCCTCAGGGTGATTGACTTCAAGCGGGACAAGCTGGGGATACCTGGCAAGGTGGTGTCAATAGAATACGACCCCCTGCGCTCGGGCCGCATCGCCCTGCTCCACTACCCCGATGGAGAGAAGCGCTATATCCTGGCCGCCCTGGGCCTTGGGGTGGGGGACAGCGTTGTCTCCGGTCCCGAGGCGGAGATAAAGGTGGGCAATGCCCTGCCCCTCCGGTTCATCCCTCCTGGCACCACTATCTACAATATTGAGCTTCAGAAGGGGAGGGGGGGCCAGCTGGTGCGCAGTGCCGGCACCTCGGCCCAGGTTATGGCCAGGGAAGGGGACTATGTAACTATCCGTTTGCCCTCAGGGGAGATGAGGAAGGTCCACGGGGAGTGCTATGCCACTGTGGGGCAGGTGGGGAACCTGGAGCACCAGAACATAGTCCTGGGCAAGGCCGGCAGGAAGCGACACCTGGGCATCCGGCCCACGGTGAGGGGTTCGGTCATGAGCCCCAGAGACCATCCCCACGGGGGCGGGGAGGGGAGGAGCCCGATTGGCATGCCGGGCCCCAAGACACCCTGGGGCAAGCCAGCCTTGGGCTACAAGACTAGAAAGAAGAGGAAGCCCTCGGGTAAAATGATAATCCAGCGAAGGAAGAAATGAGCCGTTCTCTTAAGAAGGGTCCTTTTATAGACGCCAAGCTTCTCAAGAAGGTCAAGGCTCAGGTCCAGGCCGGCACCAAGGCGGTGATAAAGACCTGGTCCCGGGCCTCCACCGTTATCCCCGAGATGGTGGGGCTGACTATTGCGGTCCACGATGGCCGCCGCCATGTCCCCAGCCTGATTACTGAGGATATGGTGGGGCACCGGCTGGGGGAGTTCGCCCCCACCCGCACCTTCCGGCGCCATGCTGGAAAGGCGGAAGCGACATTGCCCAAGAAGGAGGCGGGCGGTGCAAGTTAGAGCCCAGGTCAAGGGCCTGGGCTTTTCGGCCCGGAAGGCCCGGCTGGTGGTGGACCTGGTGCGGGGGAAGCCCGTGGATGAGGCCCTGGCCGTCCTTCGCTTTACCACCACCCCTATTGCGCTCTCCATAGCCAAGGTCCTCCGCTCCGCAGCGGCCAATGCGGAAAACAACTACCAGCTAAATCCCAGGGGGCTGAGGGTGGCCCAGATAATGGTCGGTGAGGGGCCCCGGATGAGGAGGGGCCGTCCTCAGGCAAGGGGGCGAATGAATCCCATCCAGCGCCTCTCCTGCCATGTCACAGTTATCGTGGAGGGTGAAAGTGGGGAATAAGGTCCATCCTGTTGGACTGCGCCTTGGCCTCAATCAGGAATGGCAGGCCCGGTGGTTTGCCGAAAAGGAGTATGCCAAGTACCTGGTGGAGGACATGAAGGTAAGAAGGGCCATGCAGCAGAAATACCGCGAGGCCGGGATATCCCGGGTGGATATTGAGCGGCAGTCTAATACCATGAATATCACCCTCCATACCTCCCGCCCCGGGGTGGTCATCGGCCGTGGCGGGCAACGGGTGGAGGAGGTGCGGCAACATCTGGAGAAGCTCACCGGCAATAAGGTGAAGCTTACCATCGAGGAGATCCGTCAGCCGGAGCTGGATGCCTATCTGGTAGCCAAAGGGGTGGCGGAGCAGATGGAGCGGCGGATAGCCTTCCGGCGGGCCATAAAGCAGGCCATAGCCCGCACCATCCAGGCTGGGGCCAAGGGGATAAGGATAATGTGCTCCGGAAGGCTGGGGGGGGGAGAGATAGCCCGGCGGCAGACCCTCAAAGAAGGCCGGCTGCCCCTGCAGACCCTGAGAGCAAATATAGACTTCGGTCTGGCCGAGGCCCGCACTACCATGGGCCGGATAGGGGTCAAGGTCTGGATCTACAAGGGGGATATTATCCCGGAGAAGAAGGCGCAAACAAGCGGAGGCAGCGATGCTACAGCCCAAAAGGGTTAAATACCGCAAGGTCCATCGGGGGCGCATGAAGGGCATGGCCCAGGGAGGCAATAGCCTGGCCTTCGGCGATTACGGCCTCCAGGCCCAGGAGCCCGTCTGGCTGACCGCCCGACAGATTGAGGCCGGCCGGCGGGCCATAACCCATCACCTCAAGCGGGGAGGCAAGATGTGGGTCCGGGTCTTCCCCGATAAGCCCGCCACCAAAAAGCCCTTGGAGACCCGCATGGGTGGCGGCAAGGGGAACCCCGAGTTCTGGGTGGCGGTGACAAGACCGGGCCGCATCCTCTTTGAGATTGCCGGGGTCAAAGAGGAGGATGCCCGGGAGGCCATGAGGCTGGCCGCCTTCAAACTGCCCATAGCCACCCGTTTTCTCTCCCGCTCTATTGAGGCGGCTGCCGGGTGAGAATAGCGGAGGTCCGGGCCCTGCGCCCCGAGGACCTTGAGAGGCAGTTAGAGGAGTCCCGGCGTGAGCTCTTTAACCTGAACTTCCGCCATGCCACCCGCCAACTGGTGAACAGCGCCGAGATAGGGAAGGTGAAGAAGAAGATAGCCCGGCTCCAGACAATATTGAGGGAGAAGGAAATTGGCCTGGAAAAAGAATAAGACCAGGGTGGGCTTGGTGGTCTCCAACAAGATGCAGAAGACCGTGGTGGTGGCGGTGGAGGCGGTGAAGCGCCACCCCCTCTACAGGAAGACTACCAGGCTAACCCGTAAATATAAGGTCCATGATGAGGAGCAGCGCTGCCAGATAGGGGACCAGGTCAAAATAGCTGAAACTCGCCCCCTTTCCAAGGAAAAAAGGTGGCGAGTGGTGGAGGTCCTGGTCCAGGGGAAGAAAGTCGCTTTGCCGGAAGAGGAGAAGGTTGATTCAAACCTACACCCGACTGAGGGTAGCGGATAATACCGGCGCCCGACAGATAATGTGCATCAACATCCCTGGTGGCACCC
This sequence comes from Chloroflexota bacterium, assembly GCA_018825785.1. Lineage (NCBI taxonomy): Bacteria > Bacillati > Chloroflexota > Chloroflexota bacterium. The sequence continues at coordinate 24,957 of JAHKAY010000001.1, forward strand.
GCAGGAGGTATGCCCACCTGGGGGATGTGATCGTGGCCGCTGTGAAGCAGGCCATCCCAGGGGGGACGGTGAAGAAGGGGGATGTGGTCCGGGCTGTAGTGGTCCGTACCGTCAAGCCCACACGCCGCCACGATGGTTCCTATGTGCGCTTTGATGAAAATGCGGCGGTCATCATAGATGAGAAGAACAACCCCCGGGGCACCCGGGTCTTCGGCCCGGTGGCCCGGGAGCTGAGGGAGAAGAACTTCCTCAAGATTCTTTCCCTGGCGGCGGAGGTGGTGTAGTGAAGGTGAGGAAGGGGGATACCGTCCTGGTCATCAGTGGGAAAGACCGGGGGAAAAAGGGCAAGGTCCTCCGGGCCCTGCCCTCGGAGAGCCGGGTTATAGTGGAAGGGGCCAACATGATAAAACGCCATCTCCGGGCCCGGCCCCCGGCCCGCCAGGCTGGGGTCGTGGAGCGGGAGGCCCCTATCCATATCTCTGATGTCATGCTCCTCTGCCCCAAGTGCTCCCGGCCGGCCAGGGTGGGCTCCCGCTTTCTGGAGGATGGCAAGGTGGTCAGGGCCTGCCGGGCCTGCGGTGAGGTGATAGAGTGAAGCCCATGCCTCGCCTTAAGGAGAGGTATCAGCAAGAGGTGGTCCCCCGGCTGCTTAAGGAATTCAGCTACAAGACGGTGATGCAGGTCCCCCGCCTTCAGAAGGTGGTGCTCAACATCGGCCTGGGGGAGGTCACCACCAACCCCAAGGCCATGGAGGCGGCCCAAAAGGACCTGGAGGCCATCACAGGACAGCACCCTGTGATCACCAAGGCCCGCAGGTCCATATCCGCCTTCAAACTGCGCCAGGGGATGCCCATCGGGGTTATGGTCACCCTGCGCGGCAGGAGGATGTATGAATTCCTGGACAAGCTGGCCAATGTGGTCCTGCCCCGCATCCGGGACTTTCAGGGCCTTCCCCGCAATTCCTTTGATGGCCGGGGAAACTATACTCTGGGGCTCAAGGAGCAGCTGGCCTTTCCCGAGGTGGACTACGATAAGATAGACAAGGTAAGGGGGCTGGAGGTGGTCATCGTGACCACCTCCCGGAACCCGGAGGAGGGGAGGAAGCTCCTGGAACTCCTGGGGATGCCTTTGCAGAAAGGGTGATGAATGGCTAAAGTATCCAAGATAGTAAAATCCAAAAGGCCGCCCAAGTACAAGGTGCAGCAGCACAACCGTTGCGCCCTATGCGGTAGGCCCCGGGCCTATATGCGCAAGTTTGACCTCTGCCGCATCTGTTTTAGGGAGCTCGCCCTCAAGGGACAGGTCCCGGGGGTGAGGAAGTCCAGCTGGTAGGAAGATGATAAACGACCCTATTGCTGATATGCTCACCCGCCTGCGCAATGGCCTCATGGTCCGGCATGCATCGGTGCTGGTCCCGGCCTCCAGGACCAAGCTGGCCCTTGCCAAGATACTCAAGGAGGAGGGCTTCATCGCTGACTTTGAGGTCATCCGGGGAAAGCCCGCCAAGATAATCAAGGTAACCCTGAGATACCGGGACAAGGCCCAGGCCTATGTTACTGGGCTGAAGAGGGTTTCCCGTCCCGGTCTCCGGGTGTATGTTGGCCGGCGGGAGATACCCCGGGTCTATGGTGGCCTGGGCATAGCCATCCTCTCCACCCCCCAGGGGGTGATGACGGGGCAGGAAGCCTGGAAGCGCAAGCTGGGGGGGGAGCTCCTCTGCTATGTGTGGTGAGCTGATGGAATCTTTTGGGGGTATCAAGATATGTCGCGGGTAGGCCGCAAGCCCATCCCCATCCCTAAAGGGGTAGAGGTGCAGGTTGAAGGGAACCGGGTGACGGTAAAGGGGCCCCGGGGCTCCCTTTCCCGTTCCTTCCCTCCGGATATTGCCATGGCCCTGGAGGGAGACCAGATGGTGGTAAGTCGTCCCAGCGATGACCCCAAGCACCGGGCCCTCCACGGGCTGGTGAGGAGTCTTTTGAACAACATGGTCATCGGGGTGAGCCAGGGCTTTGAGAAATCCCTGGAGATAAGCGGGCTCGGCTATCGGGCCCAGAAGACGGGTGAGAAACTGGTCCTCCAGGTGGGATACTCCCACCCGGTGGAGTTCTCCCCTCCCCAGGGGGTCAACCTTCAGGTGGAGGGCCCCACCCGCATCCGGGTCCAGGGGACGGACAAGGAGAAGGTGGGGCTGGCGGCCGCCCAGCTCCGGGCCGTCAGGCCCCCCGACCCCTACAAGGGGAAGGGGATAAGGTACAGCGACGAAAGGCCCCGTCTCAAGCCGGGCAAGGCCGGGAAAGCGGCCAAGGAGAAGTAATGGCCAGAGTAGCCCCCCGCCAGGCCAGAATTCGCCGTCACCTGAGGGTGAGGAAGAAGGTGAGTGGCGCCGCCGAGCGCCCCCGCCTGGCCGTCTTCCGCAGCCTCAGCCATATCTATGCCCAGGTGGTGGACGACCAGACTGGCAGGTCCCTGGTCGCCGCCTCCAGCCTGGAAAAGGGGTTGCGGGGGGAGGGGGGGACCAAGACCGAAAAGGCGAAAAAGGTTGGAGCCCTGCTGGCCCAGCGGGCCCTCGCGGCTGAAATCAAGAAGGTGGTCTTTGACCGGGGGGGGTTCATCTACCACGGTAGGGTGAAGGCCCTGGCCGAGGCTGCCAGGGAAGGAGGACTCCAGTTCTAAAGATGGCGATGGGAGCCCCTGAAAAGGCCGAGCTGGAATTATCGGAGAAACTGGTTTACATAAACCGGGTGGCCAAGGTAGTGAAGGGGGGAAAGAGGCTCCGTTTCTCCGCCCTGGTGGTGGTGGGGGATGGGCAGGGGCGGGTGGGGGTGGGGCTGGGCAAAGCCCAGGAGGTCCCCGACGCTATCCACAAAGCCGGATATTATGCCCGGAAGAGCATGATAGCAGTCCCCCTCAAGGGGACCACTATTCCCCACGAGGTGAAGGCCGAACTTGGGGCGGCGGTGGTCCTCCTCAAGCCTGCCCACCCCGGCACCGGGGTCATCGCCGCCGGGGCTGTCCGGGCTGTCCTGGAGATGGCGGGGATAAAGGACATCCTGACCAAGTCCCTGGGCTGCTCCAATCCCTTCAATGTCGTCCAGGCCACCCTGAAAGCCCTTTCCATGCTCCGCAACCCCGAGGAGTGGGTGGCCGAGCGTGTGGGAAACAGGAAGGCAGGCCATGAAGCTCCATGAACTGACTCCGCCACTCGGTTCCAAAAGGGAACGGAAGCGGGTGGGGCGGGGGCATGGCAGCGGCCATGGCACCTATTCCGGCCGGGGAAGCAAGGGCCAGAAGGCCCGCACCGGGCCGGAGCCCAGGCCCAGCTTTCAAGGCGGCCAGATCCCCCTCGTAAAGGGCCTTCCTCAGAAGCGGGGTTTTACCAATACTTTCCGCAAGGAGTATAACTGGGTGAACCTGGAAAGCCTGAACATATTTCCCCCGGGCAGCGAGGTGGGCCCAGAGCGCCTGCGGGAAGCGGGGCTTATCAAAGGTCCGGGCTTAGTGAAGGTGCTGGGCCGGGGGGAACTGAAGCACCCCCTGGTGGTAAAGGCTCATGCCTTTTCCGGCTCGGCCAAGAAGGGGATTGAGGCTCTGGGGGGCAAAGCGGAGGTTGTAGTTGCAGAAGAGCGGTAGGCCCGCCCTCATACAGGCCATGATGGATGCCTTCCGCCTGCCCGATTTGAGGGTCCGGCTCCTGTTCACCCTGGGTCTTCTGGTGGTCTTCCGCTTCGTGGCCCATGTGCCTGTACCGGGGGTGAATGTCACGGCCCTCAGAGAGCTCTTTGACAGCAATCAGCTACTGGGGATGCTGGACCTGTTCAGCGGGGGGGCCATGAGGAACCTCTCGGTGGCGGCCATGGGGGTCTATCCCTACATCACCGCCACCATTATCATGCAGCTCATTGTCCCGGTGGTGCCCCGCCTCCAGGCCCTGAGCCGGGAGGGGGAGGTGGGGAGGAGGAAGATAAACCAGTACACCCACTGGCTTACCGTCCCCCTGGCCATGCTTCAGGGCTATGGCCAACTGGTAATCTTGAGGAGCCAGACCCCTCCGGTGATTAGCGGGGTGGGCCTCACGGGCCCCGACCTGCTGCCTACAATGGCCATGATACTCTCTATGACGGCGGGGACTGTCTTCCTGGTCTGGCTGGGGGAGATGATAACCGAGAGGGGCATCGGCAACGGGGTGTCAATCATCATCTTCGGCGGTATCGTGGCGGGCTTGCCGGATATGGTCG
>JAHKAY010000002.1 GCA_018825785.1 Chloroflexota bacterium
AGTTCTCCCCCGTGGTCATCAGCTATCCATCGGGCAATGGCCAGGCCCAGGCCGGTGCCCCCCGGGTCCATCTCTCGGGCCCGCTCCGAGCGGTAAAAGCGCTCAAAGAGGCGAGGCCGGTCCGCTGGGTCAATCCCTATGCCGGTATCGGCCACAGCAAAAATAGCCCGGGTTCCTTTGGAGCGCAGGGAGAGGGTGACACTGCCGCCGGCCGGCGTGTAGCGGATGGCATTATCCACGAGGATTAGCACCAGCTGCTTCAACCGGTCGCGGTCCCCCAAGACCCGGAGGGGTCCCAGGCGGGACAGGCTGAGCCTGACATGAGGGGAGTTGGCCAGTAGATGCTGATAGACTTCCAGGATCACCGAGTCCAGCTCAACCTCAGCCGTTTGCAGGCGCGTCCCTGAATCAGCCCGGGCAAGGGAGAGGAGGTCTGCCACCAGACGGGACATCCTTTCCACCTCCGCCCGGGCAGCCCCGAGAATCTCTGCCTGCTCCAGGGGAGGCCTGTCCCTGGCCCGCTCCAGGAGGTCCAGATTGCCCCTGATGACCGTAAGGGGGGCCCTCAGCTCATGGGAGGCATCGGCAACGAACCGTTGCTGCGCCGCCTGGGCTTCCTCCAGGCTCTTCAACATCTCATTGAAGGCTGTGACCATCTGCCCCAGCTCATCAAGGGAGTGCCTGGGCGTCAGTTTCCGGCCAAAGCTTCCGGAAAGGGCGATGGCCCGCGCTGTCTCAATGGTCTCCCGGATAGGCTTCAAAGCCGTCCTGGCTGTGAGCCAGCTCATCAGCCAGGCCACGGCTATGCTGGCCGCTCCCCCAATGATGAGGGCGAGGAGCAGTTGGGAAAGGGTCTGGGCGCGTATCCTTTCACTCCTCGCCACCTGCACATAGCCCCTCGGCTCACCTGAAGCCCGGATCGCGAAGGGGAGGATGCCAACCTGGTAGCTTGTTCCCTCTATCGTGGTCCGGTAGAAGGTCAGGGTGCTCTGGGAGGCCGTTTCCAGGACACTGGGAGGCACAGGTATCTCGTTCAGGCCCAGGCGGGGGGACGGGGCCAGCACATGGCCGTATTCACCAAGGACCTGGACTATCGTCTCCTCGTCTTCAAGCGTCTCAAGAGGGGGCATCGGGAAGGGGAATTGCCTGTAGATGAGGTAGTCCTGGTTCAGCACGGCGACTAGAAGCTGTCCCCTTCCAGAGATGCGGGATTTTACGACGTTCTCAGTGTATCTGGCCATGGTCACGTAAACGTAAATCCCCAGGGCAATCACGACGACGCCGATGATTGCTGAGGATAGGAGGGCCAGGCGAGTCCTCAGGGGAGGACTACTCCTGCCGCAGGACGTAGCCGGAGCCGCGCATGGTGTGGATAAGCCGGCTCCCTCCTGCCGCCTCCAGTTTATTCCTGAGGTAGCGGATATATACCTCAAGCACGTTGGAATCGCCGCCGAAGTCGTAGCCCCAGACCCTTTCCAGGAGCATTTCCTTGGGGAGCACCTGGTGGGGGTGACGCAGAAACAGCTCCAGGAGCCTGTATTCGGTGGTGGTCAGCTTGACTTCCTGTCCCTGGCGAAGGGCCCTTCTGCTCCCGGTATCCAGGAGAAGGTCTCCATACTCCAGTTTCTCTGGCAAGGGGACTTGTCCGCGGCGCAGCAGTGCCCGGACCCGCGCCAGGAGTTCTTCAAAAGCAAAGGGCTTTACCAGGTAGTCGTCAGCCCCCGCGTTGAGACCGACGACCCTGTCAGCTACGCCATCTCTGGCTGTAAGCATCAGGACGGGCACATTCCCTTCTGCCCGAAACCTGCGGCAGACCTCCAGCCCGTCCATGCCCGGCATCATAATGTCCAGGACTACCAGGTCTGGGCTATGTTCACGGGCCAACTGCAGGCCCTCCTGTCCGCCGTGGGCTGTGTCCACAGTGTAACCCTCATACCCCAGCCCCCGCCGTAACATCACGGTTACCTTGGGGTCGTCATCAATAACCAGAATGCGTGCGGGCACCTTTAACCTCCGCCACTCTCCTCTTCTTCGCTGTTATTATAACACCTGAAGAGCGGATAGAGCATCTTCCCCGGCCCCCTCTTTAGTTGAAGGCTATGTCCCGCCCGAGATTACATCAGGTTGCTGTTTGCACCGCGCTGTTCAAGAATAGCGCTCGGAGGAAGGGGAGACAAAGGGCTGGAGGGTGGTGCAAGGGCAGGCAAGCTATCCCTATCTTGCCTGCCCTGCGAGAGAAAGAAGGACTGGCGCGCTAGTTCCGGGCTTTCCCGATATTCTATTTCCTGTCGCTAGCGGAAGATGTCGATCTTGACGGTGGCCGTGCCACCTGTCACCGCCACGTTGCGCTGCCAGACGTTGAGAGTGTAGTTCCCATCAAATTTGGCCAGGAACGAGAGTTTCCTTGTTTCACCATCATCAACGCCTGTGCCCATCATGGCCACTCTGTCCTCGGGGGCGGCATTCACGCCGAGGGGGGGGGCATCCACGTCTACACCGATGGCTGTTCCCCCTTCAAAGGCCACCGTCAAGACCACTAAATCTCCTGTCTTGAGGGCAAGAGTCTCACTGGTGCTTCGGAAGGTGATAGCGTAGGTCTTGGTAACAGAGGAGATAGGACTAGCACCAGGGCGAGGAGTAGGCATGGGAGGGGTGGGGGGAGGGACATAAGGGGCAATGGTAGGAGCAGGGGTAGCCGTAGTAGCAGGGGCAGCCACAGGAGCCAGACAGGCAAGAAGTCCCACCCCTAAGGTGGCAACCAGACACACCAGAACAGTTAGCCCAAGAATCGGCCGATTTCTCATATTTCCTCCCTTTCTACGGTTGTTGATGGGGTTTAGATACCCTAGCTACGCTGAAAGTCAACACCCTACAACGGACAGAGTATCAAAGATGGAAGGCAAGCACATCACCTGTTAGGATAGAGTTAATGCGACAAGTGGTGTAATCTTTCTCAGGATATTGTCAGGATGAGTTACCCAGGAGCGATGCTCCGATGTGGAACAAGAGGTATTTGGAAGTTATCCCTTTGGTTGAACTAAATGAGTATGGACTACGAGCTGTCTTCGGACTTGACGTCCTTCACCAAGCGTTGCTGCATGGCGTAGGCGGCAGCCTGCTGCCGGTTCCGCAGATTGAGTTTATTCAGGATATTGCGCACGTGGACCTTGGCTGTATGTTGCGAGACCGTGAGCCACTCAGCGATTTCGCGGTTCGTCGCACCTCTGCATATCAGTACCAGCACTTCTCGCTCCCGATTGCTCAACCTGTCTAGAGGCTTCGGCTCGGCCGTGGCTAGCCCTTGTTGCATACCGTCCATCATGTCTCTAGAGATAACAACATCTCCCTTGGTGAGCATACGCAGAGACTCCACAAACTCTCCGGTCGAAAGATTCACGGAGAGATAGCCTTTGACTCTTTCTCTGATGGCTAGCGTGAGAAGCTCGGACGGCTGTGGCCGGGTAAGGACTACCACAATAGCATTCGGAACATACTCAGTAAGTCCACGCACAGCGGCCACACGGTCTTCCGAAACCTCCCAGTCTAGCACTACGATGTGGGGTTTGTGCTGCTCAACCAACCGTCGAAGGGTGAGCTCATCCCCTGTCTGCCCCACGACAAGAAAGCCAGCTTGCTCCAAAGCCGAAGCAAGCAACTCCCGGATGAGCATATTGGGATGCGCCAAAACCACAGAGTTATCGTTATGCAAAGAATCAGAGTCTTTTTGCCCCATGGAAATAATCATACCACATATGCCGTGTGGGACGCATTGTTGGCCCGGAGTATAGATTATGTCAAGAGCGGCTAACCCGCTGTCACTTGATGGCGGTGTGGATGGCGATAGCGCCCCTGAGCAAGCGACGGAAGGTGACACTCTGGAAGCCTGTCTTCAGGAGCATCCGGGAGACTTCCTCCGCAGGGAAGAAGCCCAGGGCGGACCCGGCCAGGTAGCGGTAGGCCCCCCGGTTGCCTGAGATGAGGCCCCCCAGACTGGGCACCAGGTAGCGAAGGTAGCTGTGAAAGGCCCATCTGACCAGCGCCCCTGGAGGCTGGCTGGTCTCCACCATCACCCACCGCCCGCCGGGCCGGAGGGCTTTATGCGCCTGGGATAGATACTGGCCCGCCCCCGGGTTCCTGTAGGTGAGGTTGCGGAGGGTGAAAGAGGAGCCGATGGCATCCAGCCAGCCGGGGCAGAGGGGGAGGTGGGCGGCGTCTGCCCGGATAAAGGCGATTTCCACCTTTGCCCGGCGGGCCTTGGCCCGGGCGGCCTCCAGCATGGGGAGAGAGAAGTCCAGTGCCAGGACCCTGGTCCCCGGCCCCCCGAGGCGGGCGAGCTGAAGGGCCAGGTCCCCCGTCCCGCAGCCCAGGTCCAGGGCCCACCGGGGCCGGTCTTTCAGGCACTCTACCACGGCTTTCCTGCGCCAGCCCTGGTCCTGGCCCCAGGTAAGGAGGCGGTTCAGAAGGTCGTAGCGTCGGGGCAGGGAGGAGAACATTTTGTGGAGAAGGCCCGAAGGGGGCAACGAGCTAGCCCTGCTCCAGGAAACGAGATATCTCGCTGAAGGAGAAGACGGGGCCGTCCTGGCAGACGTACTTCTCACCGATGTTGCACCGGGCGCACTTGCCCATGCCGCACTTCATCTTGGACTCCAGGGTGGTAACTATCTGCATGGGGGCGAAGTTCAGGGCCTTGAGCTCCGCCAGGACAAAGCGGATCATGATGGGGGGTCCGCAGGTGATAGTTATAGTGTTCTCGGGAGAGGGCTTTAGCTCCTTTATCACGGTGGGGACGAGGGCTACCCTCCCCTGCCAGCCCCCGTTCCCCCGGTCAACGGTGAGCTCCACCCTGGTGCGGGGGGCCTCCGCCCAGGAGGGGAACTCGTGGGCAAAGACCAGGTCGGCGGGGGTGCGGGCGCCGTAGATGACCAGTAGCTCCCCATACTCCTCCCGGTGGTTCAGGACGGCCTGGATGACGGGGCGGAGCGGGGCCAGGCCAATGCCGCCGCCGATGATGATGATGTTCTTCCCCCGGTACTCATCCATGGGGAAGGCATTGCCGAAGGGCCCTCTTATACCCACCGCCTCCTCCGGCTCCAGCTCATGAAGGGCCGAGCTCACCGTCCCCACCCGGCGGATGGCAAACTCCAGCACCCCATCGGGGGAGGGGTAGCTGGCGAAGGTGAAGGGGGACTCCCCCATACCAAAAGCCGATACAAAGGCGAACTGCCCCGGCCTGTGGCGGAAGTTCTCTCTTGCCCGCGGGTCCTCTATCTCCACCCGGAAGAGCTTCACATCGGGGGTGAGGTCCTGGACCGCCAGGATGCGGGCAGGGAGGGGGAGGAAGGGACTATCAGGTAGCACGGGCAACCTTGGCTTCTATTTTCTGCATATCAGAGACTATCTCCCGGATGTCTATGTTCACGGGACAGGCTCGCACGCAGCGGCCGCAGCCAGTGCACTTCACCTGGCCCTTGAACTGGGTGGGATAGTAGAGGAACTTGTGGTAGAAGCGCTGGCGGAGCCTGGCCCCCGTGGAGGGGCGGGGGTCATAGCCGCCTGCCAGGCGGGCAAAGCCGGAGGCCTGACAGCTTTCCCAGCTCCTTACCCTCTCCACCATGCCCTTCAGCGGATAGTCCCGGATATCAAAACAGTAGCAGCAGGGGCAGACATAGGCACAGAGGTTGCAGTGGATGCACCTATCTGCCAGGCGCTCCCAGTAGCCATCGTTGAAGATTCTCTTGGCCACATCAGTGATGCCGGCAACGGGGACGGGGGTGGTGGCTGGGGGTGGGGGGTTGTCTATCTCCAGCTCCTCCATATTGAAGCCGGTGAAGAGGGCGGCCCCCCGGGCGGTCCGCACCTGGAGGATGTAGCCCTGAGGGGTGGGGATGAGCAGGACATCCAGGTGGGAGACATCCTGTGGTCCGGAGCCCGCGCTCTCGCAGAAGCACTCCGGCCGGGCCCGGGCGCAGGCCAGGCCCACCAGAATGGTCGCATCCCGCCGCCTCTGATAATGGGGGTCGCCGGGCTGGGAGAGGAAAGCGGCATCCATGAGGGATATGCCGTGGGCATCGCAGGGGTGCAGGCCAAAGAGGACCTGTTTTTTGACCTCAGGCAGGGGCCGGGCCTCCCAGCGCCCGTTCTTGCGCTCAAAGATGAAGAGGGTCTCCGAGGGCGGGAAAATGACATCCTTGGGGGAAAGGGTGGAGACATCATAGCTCAATACTATTTCCTCCACCCTCTTCACCGGCTGGAAGAGGACGGTGTCCCAGGCCTGGACGGGGGCGATAACGGTGTACTCCTGGATGAGCCTCTTCAGCCAGAGGAGGAGGTTGTCCCGGGAGAGGAAGGGCTTCATATCCCCAGGTCCTCATCGGGCTTGAAGGTGGCGAGGGGGGGAGGGGTCTCGGGGGAGAGGCCCGGCTGGAAGCTGAACTTGCTCTCCACCTCCCTCAGGAGGTGGCGGTTGAGGAGCATCATGGGTATTTTCACCGGGCATACCCGCTGGCACTCCCCGCACTCAATACACCGGCCCATGAGGTGGAAGGCGCGGACGGTGTTCCACTGGTGGTTCTCCTGGGGGGCTATCCTTATCCCCACCCATTGGGGGTCCAGCTGGTCAACAAAGCACTGCTGGCAGTAGCAACCGGGGCACGCCTGCCGGCAGGCGTAGCAGCGGATACAGCGGTTGAAGTGCTCCTGCCAGAAGGCCTCCCTCTCCTGGTGAGTCCTGGCATCTATCTCTGCCAGGTCCTCATAGCTTCGGACGGCCTCCTCAGCCACCGGTTCCCCCACAAGGAAGTCGTAGACGACGGGGTTGTGCTGGGGGCAGAGCAGGCACTTGGCCTGGAGCTTCTCCCCCATATAGCCAAAGGAGACCTCCCGCATCCCGGCGCAGGTCACCCCTATGATATAGACCCTCTCCCGCTTTATCTGCTTCTCCAGGAGGAGCAGGTTGATGGCCCTGGTATCACAGGGCTTGGCCACAATGGCCGTGTTCTTGTTCCTCTTGTCCACCAGGAACTTAGCCAGGCTGTTGACGCAGGTCTGGTCGTAAATTAACCTGTCGGCCTCCTCCGGGGTATAGGCGAAGAAGGGGCGGGAGGTGAGGCCATCACTGGCCCTCTCCCAGCCGATGACGCACTCCAGCTGCCGGGTGCTGAGGAGTTCTCGGGCCTTCTGCCGGACTAGCTCTTCCATCTACGCCAGCTGGATATCGGGGCTATTGCCCGCCTCTTTCAGGAAGTGGAGATATATCCTGGTCCTGAGCTCGTTTCTGGTCCTGACCGGGGTGACAAACTTCCCCTTTATCCAGATGCGCTGGGGCTCAATATGCACCAGCACCCTGGGGCCGTTCATCGCCTCCTTCATAAAGTCCGGATAGCCATTGCGGAAGGCCAGCCGGGCCTGGGCCAGGATTTCCCCGTCCTCGGCCTTCAAAATCTCCTCCAGGAGGGCGGAGGCCTTCTCCACATCGCTCTTGGTGGTGAGGGGGATGCGTATCTCGTCAAAGATATAGTCGGAGTGGATCTGGCCGTGGCGGGCGGAATAGTCCTTAGAGTAGTTAAGCACCGGCTGGTCCAGGACCAGGAGGTTGGGGATATGGAGGAGCCGGCCGGTGAGCTCCCCGCCCATCTTCTCATCCTCCCCCACCTCCTCCAGGGTGAAGTGGAAGAGGCCCGCATTCTTCACATCCCCCTTGATATTGCCCATCCGTATCCGGTCCCCGACCTCAAAGAGGCGGGAGACACGGATGAGGAAGAAGCCGAAGAAGCTGGCAATATACTTCTGGAGGGCCAGGGCCATGCTCACCGCCACCACCGTGACATAGATAGCGGTGTTGGGGGAGGAGAGGAGCCACGCCACTAGGACACCCCCCAGGACAAGGAGGAGGATGGCGATGATAGAGGTAGCTCTCATCCCGCCCCCCTCAGTTGGAGGAGCTGGTCCCGAAAATCGGCCACCACCTGGGCGAAGCGCTGGCCCTCGGTGGCGGAGACCCACTCCAGCCTGAGCCTTTCCTTCTCTATCCCCAGGAAGTCCAGCAGGGAGCGGAGGACGGCGAAGCGGCGCCGTGTGAAGTAGTTCCCCTGGACATAGTGGCAGTCCCCCGGGTGGCAGCCGGAGATGAGCACCCCGTCCGCCCCCATGGCAAAGGCCTTGGCCACCAGGATGGGGTCCACCCGGCCCGAGCAGGGGACCCGGATGATGCGGATGCTGGCGGGGTAGCATATCCGGCTGGTGCCCGCCATGTCCGCCCCGGCATAGCTACACCAGTTGCAAAGAAAGCCCACGATGCGGGGCTCCTGGCTAAGGGGAGATTTCTGGCTCATGAGAGTAGAGCGATGACCTCCGAGAGGAGCTGCTGATGGGTGGCCCCCCTGAGATTCACCGCCGTGGGGCGGCAGGCGGCCACGCAGAGGCCACACCCCTTGCACAGCCCCTCGTTTACCTGGGCGATAAGCTTCCCATCCCGGGTCTCCTGGGGCGTGATGGCGGAGAAGGGGCAGACCTGCTGGCAGAGCATACAGCCGATGCACCTGGCGGCGTCCACCACCGCTGTCGTGGGCTCGGTGACAAGGGTATCCCGGCTGAGGAGGCCGATGGCCTTGGCCGCCGCCGCGGAGCCCATGGCCACCGCATCGGGGATATCCACAGGGGCCACGCAGGCCCCGGCCAGGAAGACGCCATCGGTATGGGTCTCCACCGGGCGCAGCTTGGGGTGGGCCATGACATAGAAGCGGTCCCGGTCGTAGCTGATGCCCAGCATCTGGGCCGTCTCCATGGCGCCAGTGGCGGGCTCTACGGCGGTGGCCAGCACCACCAGGTCAGCCTCTATCTCCACCGGCCGGCCCATGAGGGAGTCCTCCCCCTGGACCACCAGCTTCTTCCCCCGGGGATAGACCTTGGCTATCCTCCCCCGGAGGTATGTGGCCCCCGCCTGCTCCTGGGCGCGGCGGGAGAACTCCTCGTAGCCCTTGCCCGTGGCCCGGATATCTATGTAGAAGATGTAGTTCTGGACATCGTGGTCATGCTCGTGGAGCATGATGGCGTGCTTGGCCATGTACATACAGCATATCTTGGAGCAGTAGGCCTTGCCCCTCAACTCGTCCCGGGAGCCCACACAGCTTATATGGACGACCGTCTTGGGGTGGGTGCCGTCGGAGGGGCGGAGGAGCTGGCCCCCGGTGGGACCGCTGGCGTTCATCATCCTCTCCAGCTGGAGCCCGGTGATAACATCGGGATAGACCCCCCAGCCATACTCCCCATAGACGGTGGCGTCAAAGGTCTTGTACCCCGTGGCGGCCACGATAGCGCCGAACTTCTCCGTGATGACCTGGTCCTCCTGGGCCCAGTCTATGGCCTGTGGCGGACAGAGCTTCTCACAGATGCGGCACTGGGGGGGCTTCTTGCCCTGGGGGTCCTTCTCCCACTCCAGGTACTTGATGTAGCGGCAGTTGACCTGGTCAATGACAGGCTTGCTGGGCACCGCCTGGGGGAAGGGGATATAGATGGCGGAACGCTTCCCCAGGCCCATATCAAACTCTGCGGTCACCTTCTCCGGGCACTTCTGCCAACAGATGGCGCAGCTTGTGCACTTGTTGAAGTCCACCTTGGCGGCCCTTCTCCTTATCTGGACCTCAAAGTTGCCCACAAACCCTTTCACCTTCTCCACCTGGGAGTAGGTCATGAGCCGGACCTTGGGGTTCTGGGACACCTCCACCATCTTGGGGGTGAGGATACAGGCGGAGCAGTCCAGGGTGGGGAAGGTCTTGTCCAGCTGGGCCATCCTGCCGCCGATGGTTGGCTCCCTCTCCACCAGCACCACCTCGTGGCCTGCGCCGGCGATATCCAGGGCCGCCTGGATGCCGGCTATCCCCCCGCCGATGACCAGAGCCCTCTTGGTCATGCCCACTGGCTTGGGGAAGAGGGCCTCGTTCCTTGCCGCCTTGGCAACAGCCATGGCCACCAGCTCAATGGCCTTCTCGGTGGATACCGGCCGGTCCCCACCATGGACCCAGGCGCAGTGCTCCCGGATGTTGGCTATCTCCAGGAGATAGGGGTTGAGGCCCGCCTCCACCATGGCCCGGCGGAAGGTGAGCTCATGCATCCGGGGGGAGCAGGCCCCGATGACCACCCGGTTGAGGCGGTGCTTCTTGATGGCCTCCCTTACCGAGGCCTGGCCTGGCTCGCTACAGGTATACTGGTTGTCGTCCACATGGACCACCCCCGGCATCACCCTGGCCGCCTCCATTACCCGGGGGATGTCCACCGGCTCAGCGATGTTCCGCCCGCAGTGGCAGATAAAGACTCCTATCCTGGCCATATTCCTTTCCCTTTCAGCACCGGCAGGGGGCTGATGAAGTGCCTTTTCAGCATGAGGTCGCTGGGGGGAAGGCCAAGGGCCAGGCCCACCGCCTGGGTGAGGTAGAGGACGGGGAGGGGATGTTCAGTCCCCCTCTGGGCCAGGTCCAGGTTGAAATGGCACATGGGACAGCCCACCACCAGGGCCTCGGCCCCTGCCTCCTGGGCCTGGAACACGATACGGCGGGAGAGCCGGAGGAGCAGGTCCTTCTTGGCCAGGAACATGGAGGCCCCACAGCATTCGTTCTTGAAGGGCCAGGGGACGGGCTGGGCCCCCAGCCGGGCCATAATGCGGTCCATCCCCTGGGGGTTCTCCAGGTCCTCCCCAGGGACCACCCCCTGGGGGCGGGCCAGGAGACAGCCATAGTAGCAGGCCACCTTCAACCCCCCCAGCGGCCTCTTCACCGGTATCTCCTCTTCCCTCAGCGCCTCCATGGGATGGAGGACGGCAGGCATCTTCCCCAGGGGCTTGCCCAGGGCTTTTCCCACCTCCTCCTTTTTGCCCGGCCTTTCCAGCTCAAGGAGAGTGAGCTTGAGGCGGGAGTAGCACATGGCGCAGGGGACCAGCACGGGCCTCTCCATCTCCGAGGCCGCCTGAAGCTCATGGGCGGGGAGGACGAGGGCCAGGAGGTGGTCGGTGGAGTGGGCGGAGGATGCCCCACAGCAGACCCAGCCCTCTATCTCCTTCACATCCATCCCCAGCGCGGAGAAGACCGCCCTGGTGGAGACATCGTATTCGCGGGCGGTGGCGTGGAGGGAGCAGCCGGGGTAATAGGCGAAGGCCTTAGCCACCGGCCTTCCTCGCCTTCTCAAAGAGGGGACCGCTCCCCGCCGCCCTCTCCGGGATGAAAGGCACCTTCCCCCGGCGGAGCATAGCGCCGAACTCCCTCAGGTTGGTCCAGGGCCTGAGGGTCAGGAGGCCGTAGGCCCCGCCCAGGCCCAGCTCATAGGCCCTGCCCAGGGCCTCTATCTCGGCCAGGAAAAGGCGGTGGAAGAGGGCAATCTCCCTGTCCGCCGGCCTTACCCCTTCTTTGATTGCCCGGTGTCTAAGGGTCTCAATAACCCGGGCCACGTCTATCTTCATCGGGCAGCGGGAGGAGCAGGTCATGCAGAAGAGGCAGAGCCAGAGGGTGTTGCTCCCCAGGGCCTCTTCCCTCAGGCCGAGCTGCACCGCCCTCATGAGGCGGCGGGGCCCCAGGTCCATAATAGCAAACACAGGGCAACTACCGCTGCACTTGCCACACTGGATACATGAAGAAACCCTCTCACCGCTTTCGGTCTCCAACTCCCGCCGGAAATCGGGAGAGGGGATAATGACCAGGCTCTTCATATTAACCTTTGATATTCTATCATGCCCTGCCCCGATTTTCAAACCTGATATAATGGCGGTGAATTGGAGGCCAGCTTGGCCCGGTTACTGGTCCTGGCGGAAGCCAAAGAGGCGGAGAGGATGGGGGCCCTCCTTACCCCCCAGGGGCACCTGTTGACCTTCGCCTCTTCTCCTGCTGAGGCGGCGGAGAAGGCAAAACAGCGGCCCCCCGACCTCCTTATTGTGGACCTGGGCCAGGTAGGGCCGGGGTGGCTGGAGAAGGTAAGGCAGGGGCGGAAATTCCCCGTTTTGGCCCTGGTGGCCCGGGAGAAGCTTGGGGCCTTCCCTCCAGGGGTGGACGAGTTCGTGCTATCACCCTGGGCCGAGGGGGAGCTGTTGCTCCGCCTGGAACGCCAGCTGGGCCCTGCCCCCAGCCCCGATGTCATCCGTTTCGGGGACCTGAGTATGGACCTGGCCCGCTATGAGGTAACCCTGGCGGGAAAGCGTGTGGAGCTTACCTTCAAGGAATACCAGCTTCTGAAGTTCCTGGCCAGCCACCCCGGGAGGGTCTTCACCCGGGAGGCTCTCCTCACCCAGCTCTGGGACTATGACTACTTCGGCGGGGAGAGGACGGTGGATGTCCACATCCGCCGCCTGAGGAGCAAGATAGAAGACCAGGCCCACACCTTTATCGAGACGGTAAGAGGGGTGGGCTACCGCTTCCAGCCGGGAAGACAACTGTAACTCAAGATTAACCCACCCTTAACACAACGGTAACATTCCCCCTGTATTCTGATTCTTAAAATCTTCCTCTTGGAGGCTTTGATGCCAGAGGTGAATTCGGGGGATACTGCCTGGGTCCTGGCCTCGGCGGCCCTGGTGCTCCTGATGACCCCGGGGCTGGCCCTCTTCTATGGGGGGATGGTGAGGAAGAAGAATGTGGTGGGCACCCTCATGCAGAGCTTCATCGTCATTGCCCTTATCAGCGTCCAGTGGGTGCTCTGGGGCTACAGCCTGGCCTTTGGCCCGGGGAGGGCTGGTCTTATCGGGGGGCTGTCGTGGGTGGGGCTCGGGGGGGTGGGGTTGGAGCCCAATCCCGCTTATGCCCCCACCATCCCTCACCAGGCCTTCATGGTCTTCCAGGCCATGTTCGCTGTCATCACCCCCGCCCTGATTACCGGGGCCTTTGCCGAGAGGATGAAGTTCAAGAGCTTCCTGGTCTTCATCCTCCTCTGGGCCACCCTGGTCTATGACCCCGTAGCCTTCTGGGTATGGAACCCGGAGGGCTGGCTGCGCAAGCTGGGGGCCCTGGACTTCGCCGGGGGGACGGTGGTCCATATCAGCTCCGGGGTCTCCGCCCTGGCAGCAGCGGTGGTGCTGGGGAGGAGGTTGGGCTATGGCCGGGAGCCTATGGAAGCACACAATATCAGCATGTCAGTGCTGGGGGCCGGCCGTCTCTGGCTTGGCTGGTTTGGCTTCAACGCCGGCAGCGCCCTGGGGGCAGGGGCACTGGCCACCAGCGCCTTTGTGGTCACCAATACCGCCGCCGCCGCCGCCACCCTGGCCTGGCTCTTCACCAGCTGGGCCATGACGGGCAAGGCCAGCCTCCTGGGGGCGGCATCGGGGGCGGTGGTGGGGCTGGTGGCTATCACCCCGGCCTCGGGCTATGTGGGCCCCCTGGCGGCCATCGCTATCGGCGCGGGGGCGGGGGTCCTGTGCTACCTGGCGGTCCGCTTGAGGAACCGGCGCAATGTGGATGATTCTCTGGATGTCTGGGCCTGCCACGGCATCGGCGGCACCTGGGGGGCCCTGGCCACCGGGCTCTTTGCCACCACCGCCATCAACTCAGCGGGGGCCAACGGCCTCTTCTATGGCAACCCCGGGCAGCTAGGTATCCAGGCCCTGGCGGTGGCCATCGTCTGGGCCTACGCCTTCGTCATGACCTGGGTCATCCTCAAGGTCCTGGACACCATCATGGGGGTGAGGGTGAGCCCGGTGGAGGAGCTGATAGGGCTGGACCTCTCACAGCACAGTGAGGCAGGCTACCGGCTGTAGGAGAGAGATGAAAAAGATAGAGGCCATCATCCGCAGCGAGAAGTTCGGCGAGGTGAAAAGCGCCCTGGAGAGGGCGGGGGTTATTGGCATGAACATGGTGGAGGTGCAGGGGCGGGGGAGGCAGAAGGGCCTCGTCCGCATGTGGCGGGGCGTCGCCCAGGGGGTGGACCTGCTCCCAAAGATGAAAGTGGAGTTGGTGGTGAATGATGAGGAGGTGGAGAAGGTGGTCCAGGCCATCCTCAAGGCCGCCTGGACAGGGAACATTGGCGACGGGAAAATCTTCGTCCTCCCGGTGGAAGAGGTTATCCGGGTGAGGACGGGTGAAAGGGGGAAAGATGCCATTTGAACTCAGGCTGAGGAGAAACCTGGACTATCACGAAGGTACCCCGGAACCCAAGTATTTCTTTGTCTTTGAGCTGGAACTGGGGGAGGTCATTGGCCGGCCCGTCTCCAGCCGCCTTCCGGTCTTCTGGCGGCCCAATGATACCCCCCATCCCCTTCTCAAGGAAATATACTGGGTGGATGTAGCCGGGGTGAGGGTGGAGAAAGGTAACCTGGCCGCCCTGGAAAAGGCTGTTCCCCAGGCGGTGCAGGGGCTTCTGGACTTCGGCACCATCCCCTACTATTATATCTCACTCCCCGGGGGGGAACGCCTGCCTGTTTTCCTCAAGGAGGGAAAGCTGCGCCTCCGCGAGCCCTCCCTTGAAGGGCAGGACATCGGCCAGCTCTGGCACCGCCTCGGAGACCGCCTCCTCCAGCAGAAAAAGGTCCGGGCCAAAGAGGAGGTGGAGGTGAGCCTCCTCCTGTGGAAGGAGCTGAAGGTCTTCACCACGGCCTTCGTCTTTGTTGATGGCGGGGCCTTTGTCCCCCTCTTCTGGCACGGCAAGGAGGAGCTGAACTATGACATCATCGGGCAGCCCCCACGCTTTCTCTCCCTGGAGAGGGCCTTTCAGCTACGCCGGGAGGTGGCGCAGGACCTGGTGGCAAAGCACCAGCTCTCTTCTATCTATGAGCTAAAGATGGAGCAGGTGCCGGACGAGGTGTGGGAGGTGCTCAGGAAGAAGGCCCGGCCCACCGACCGGGTCCTGAGCTACGAGGACGAGGGGGGCCGGAAGGAGATACCCATCTATGAGGTAGAAGGGGAGGTCTTTGCTGCCCGCAGGATGAGCCGCCTGGGCGTCCTCTTCGCTCCTAATATAGATGAGCTGGCCCAGCGGGTCAGCGCCGACCTGGCCCGCCGGGGCAACATCCCCAGCGCCTCCCTCCTTAGCGTGGACAGGTCTAAGAAGTAAAGGAGAAAGAGATGGTTCTGAAGACAATTAAGACGTCTGCTGAGGTCCTGGATCTCGTCCGGGAGAAGAAGCTGGAGATAGTGGACCTGAAGTTCACTGACCTCCCGGGTACCCTCCAGCACTTTTCCATCCCTGCGGGGGAGCTGGACGAGAGTATTTTCCGGGATGGTATCGGCTTTGACGGCTCCAGCATCCGGGGTTTCCAGGCAATCCACGAGAGCGATATGCTGCTGGTGCCGGACCCCACCACCGCCCATGTGGATGCCATCTGCCGGGTGCCCACCCTCTCCCTTGTCTGCGATGTCCGCGACCCCATTACGCGGGAGAAGTACTGGCGGGACCCCAGGTATATCGCCCAGAAGGCCGAGGCCCACCTCCTTTCCACCGGCCTGGCCGACACTGCCTATTTTGGCCCCGAGGCGGAGTTCTTCATCTTTGATAGTGTCCGCTTTGACCAGAACCAGCACTCGGGCTACTACTTCATCGACTCCGAGGAGGGCATCTGGAACTCGGGCAAAGAAGACCGGGCCAACCTGGGCTACCGCCCCCGCTATAAGGAGGGCTACTTCCCCACCGCCCCGACCGACAGCCTCCAGGACCTCCGCTCCGAAGCCGTGCTGAAGATGATTCAGGCGGGTATTGACATTGAGGTCCACCATCACGAGGTGGCTACGGCGGGGCAGGGGGAGATAGACATGCGCTTCCAGAGCCTCACCAGGATGGCGGACCAGGTCCTGCTCTACAAGTATATCCTGAAGAATGTGGCCCGGGCCCACAACAAGACAGTGACCTTCATGCCCAAGCCCCTTTTCGGGGACAATGGCTCGGGGATGCACGTCCATATAAGCCTGTGGAAGGGTGGGACCAACCTCTTCTTCGACCCCGAAGGCTATGCCCAGCTCAGCATTACCGGCATGCACTTCATCGGGGGGCTTCTGGCCCACTCCCCTGCCCTCCTGGCCTTCTGTGCCCCCACCACCAACTCCTACCGCCGGCTGGTGCCCGGCTATGAGGCCCCGGTGAACCTGGTCTACTCCCAGCGTAATCGCTCGGCGGCTGTGCGCATCCCGGTCTACTCCCTCAGCCCCCGGACCAAGAGGGTTGAATTCCGTCCCCCCGACCCCTCCTGCAACCCCTACCTGGCCTTCCCCGCCCTCCTCATGGCGGGGCTGGATGGCATAAAAAAGGAGATGGACCCGGGCTTCCCCATGGATGTGGATATCTACGAGCTGGAGCCGGAGAAGGCCAAGAAGATAAAGACCGTTCCCGGGAGCCTGGAGGAAACACTGGAGGCCCTCGAAAAGGACCACGAGTTTCTCCTCCAGGGCGGGGTCTTCACCACAGACCTGATAGAGACCTGGATAAAATACAAGAGAGAGAAGGAGCTGGACCCCGTCCGCCTCCGCCCCCATCCCTACGAGTTCTGCCTCTACTTTGACGTCTAGGCCCCGCTGAAGGACTTCCACCCCCGCCCCCTCAAAGGGGGGCGGGGGTCTTTCTGCTATAATCCCCCCCGGAGGTCAGAAAGAATAGCTATGGTCCGTGAGCTGGAAGTCGCATACCCGTCCCAGTATGAATCCGAAGCCCTTTTGAAGGACGGCTCAATAATCAGGCTCAGGCCCATCAGGAGGGATGACTGCGAGCGATGGCTGGCCCTTGTGTCCAGGCTCAGCCTCCGCGCCAGGTACTTGCGGTTCAGCCGCGGGCCCAAGGAGATGACCCCTGACGATGCCCTCCGCTTCTGCACCGTGGACTACAAGAGCACCTTTGCCATCGTGGCCGAGGTGCGCAGGGAGCAGGGCGAGGAGATAGTAGGGCTCGGTCGCTACTACCGCCTGCCCGACAAGCCCTCCGCCGAGGTGGCCTTTGCCGTCGAGGAGGACTACCAGGGAAGGGGCATTGGCACCCGCCTCATGGAGGCGCTGGTCAAGGCGGCCCTGGAAAACGGCATTACCACGTTTGAAGCCGAAGTGCTGGTGGAAAACCAGGAGATGATGACGATTTTCCAGAGCTACGGCTTCCATGTTACCAGCGAGCTTGAAGCCGGTGTCTATCACGTGGCTTTCCCCATAGCTCCGACCAGGAGGGCTATGAAGAAAGAGGAGGAAAGGGAGCGCATGGCAACACTGGCCTCCCTTCGCCCTATCCTTCTCCCCCGCTCAGTGGCGGTGATAGGGGCTTCCCGGCAGCCGGGCACCATCGGGTATCTGCTTCTGCAGTGCCTCATTGAGAATCGCTTTTCCGGGGTCGTTTACCCGGTGAACCCCAACGCCGAAGCCGTAATGTCCGTGAAGGCCTACCCCTCCGTCCTTGAAGTGCCCGGAGATGTGGACCTAGCGGTTATCGCTGTGCCCGCCCCCATCGTGGCCAGGGTGGCGGGCGAATGCGGGCGCAAGGGGGTGCGCGCCATGGTTGTTATCTCCGACGGGTTCAAGGAACGGGGGCCCGAAGGGGCGGCCCGGGAGGAGGAGCTGCGGGATATCGCCCTGGGCTACGGCATGCGGCTGGTTGGCCCCAACTGTATGGGGGTCTTGAACACCGACCCAGCAATAGGGCTAAACGCCACCTTTTCTCAGGTCTATCCGCCCCAGGGCAATGTGGCCTTTCTCACTCAGAGCGGCGCCCTGGGGCTGGCCATCCTGGAATATGCAAGGAACCTTAACATAGGCATCTCCAGCTTTATCAGTGTGGGTAACCGCGCCGATGTCTCCTCCAACGACCTCCTTCAATACTGGGAGCAGGACCCGGCCACAAGGGTTGTCCTGCTCTATCTGGAGTCCTTTGGAAACCCGCGCAAGTTTGGCCGTATTGCCAGGAGGGTGTCTGCCGCCAAGCCGATAGTGGCCGTGAAGGGGGGAAGCACCCCGGCAGGCTCTCGTGCGGCCATGTCCCATACGGGGGCCCTGGCTACCTCAGATGTAGCCTCAGATGCCCTCTTCCGCCAGAGCGGCCTCATCAGGGTGAACACATTGGAACAGCTCTTTGACGTGGCCACCCTCCTCTCAACACAGCCGGTACCCAGAGGCAGAAAGGTGGTCATAGTGACCAACGGAGGAGGCCCGGGCATACTGGCCGCTGACGCCTGCGACAACCGCGGCCTACTGCTGCCCGAGTTTTCCCCTGAAACCGTTGGGAGATTGAAATCGGTTATCAAGCGGGATATCACGGTTCACAACCCCCTGGACCTGACTGCGGGTGCCAGCGAAGAAGAGTTCGCGGAGACCTTGAAGGTCCTGGCCGCTGACCCGGGAAACGATGCTGTCATCCTGATATTTGTGCCGCCTGTAATCGTGTCTCTGGAAGCTATAGAGACGGCTGTAGGGCCGGTGGCCACCGTCTTCCAGCGGCACCAGAAGCCCCTCCTGGCCTGCTTCATGGGCCAGCGGGGCTTCAGCAGGAAGCTGGGGTATAAGGACAAATTCGTCCCCTGCTATCCATTCCCCGAGGATGCCGTCTCGGCCCTGGCTGAGACCGCGGAGTACGGCGAATGGCGTAGGAAGCCGAAGGGAAGCATCCCCAAAATCCGCGGCATCAAGCGGGAAAGGGCTCGCCGGATAATAGAAGGGGCGATGACCCGGACTGCGGAGAGGCCCTTATGGCTGGGACCGCAGGAAATGGCCGAGCTCCTCCATTGCTACGGCATCCACCTGGCTGAGACGCTTGTGGCCAGGATGGACGCTGAGGCCGCTGCCCTCGCCTCCCGTACAGGCTTCCCCGTCGCTGTCAAGCTGGTCTCATCCACCATTACGCACAAGACCGATGTGGGCGGTGTGGTCCTGGGGCTCAAATCAGAAAAAGAAGTGGAGAAAGCGTTTAACGATATCAGGGACAGTCTGGCCCGGCTGGGCCGTGAGCGTGAGATGGAAGGGGTCGCTGTCCAGCGTATGGTGGAAGGGGGAATAGAGACCATTGTCGGTGTAACGCAGGACCCCTCCTTCGGGCCTCTGGTGATGCTTGGCCTGGGGGGAGTGTATACAGAACTGTTCAAAGATGTGGTTTTCAGGCTCCACCCCCTCACTGACCTGGATGCCGGGGAGCTGGTGGGCTCCATCAGAATGGCGAAGCTGTTTGAAGGTTTCAGGGGTGCCCCGCCGGCTGATACCCCGGCGCTGGAGGACCTCTTGCTCCGGCTCTCGGCCCTCATTGAAGATGTGCCCCAGATTGCTGAGTTGGACTTCAATCCGGTGAAAGTGATGCCGAAAGGGGAAGGCTACTGGGTGATAGACGCCAGGGTCATGGTGAAGTAAAGAGCGGGCCACGGCGACCCCTTGGCCGAATTCGTTCACAAAACTGTGACGCTCCATTCGTTGACAGATTGGCCAATCTGGGTTATAATAGAGTATATTCGGGTATAAGAATTTTGTTTCATTGGAAGGTGGGCTGGAATGCTGAAGGGTAGGAAGAGCAAAATCGTGCCCGCCCGGGTTGTCTGGCTTCTTGTGAGCGGACTTATTCTACTTGTTTTGCTGACGGGCTGTCTCGTGCCTGTGACCAATACCCCGACGCCGCTTCCCCCGCCGGTTACTGTGGACCTCTCAAGCAAGACTGATAGCCAGGGAGTCCTACTGGAAACCGTCCGAATAACCTCCTCTGACGGCCGGTTGACGTCAACGCTGCCGAAAGGTTCGAGGCTCCTGGACGGCAAAGGCCGGCCCGTCAAATCTCTGACCCTTACCCCCTACCGGCCACCGGAGTCGAATTACGGTGTGGTGGCCGGCCTGGCCTACAAGTGGGATGACGTGGCCCTCTGGGGAAGCGTGTACCCCACCGGCAATGTTACCATTAGCTATGACCCGCCACCTGCTAACCCCAGAATCAACGCCAATAAGCCCGACATTGCAGTTTGGTGGGACGAGAAGAACCTGTGGGCCATGCGCACGCGCCCCTCCACTGCTGACCCCGCCACTCAGACCATTTCGGGGCCTCACGTGAGGTTCCATCCCTGGGTCGTCATCTACTGGTACGCGGACATTACCCCTCCCGTCATCGTGCCGCCTCCCGCCCCGACGCCGCAAGCCGGTTAGCCATTTGAAGGAGGGAAGATGAAAACTAGACATCCACAGCTCATCAAACTGATGGTGGCCGTGGCGCTGGTAGCGGCGCTGGCCCCTGTCATGGCCGCCCCAGTCCTGGCATGCAGCGAGCCGATCATCGAATTCTACCCGCAGTCAGGTCCGGTGGGCACTGAGGTCTCCGTCTACTACTGGAGTGGCCAGGGCCATGTCGCTGAATACGGCATTCCCGGCATATGGGAGAACAGCACCATTTTTGGGGGCATTCGTGTCTCCCACATTAGGGGGGAGATGCCAGACGGCGAGTTTAGTTTCACCGTCCCCGACGTGCCGCCTGGGGATTATGCGTTCCAAGTCCACGACCCTTATGGCCATATAGCCCTAGTCATTGAGGGCGACGGCGTTTCACGCTTCACCGTGACGGAGGGCCCGGTAATCCATAACCCTTCCACGATTGTCGGCCATACTCTGGAGAGGCTTAACGGCAAGTATTCTCGCGTATGGGGCTATGACACCGCCGACCAGACCTGGAAAGTCTATGACTCGTCAAAACCCGCCCAGCGCACCAACGATCTTCGGGTCCTGGAGAGATGGCAGACTATCTGGATTGAGACCACAGAGGATGATGTCGTCCTTAACTGGCGGGGTACCCTCTACTTCCTGGGAAAGGGGTGGAACCTCATCACCGCCCTGGGGGACACTTATGGCATCGGCGATGTCATGACGGTCTCACCGGGGAACGAAGACAACAGGTAGCGGTTACTAGGACCCGGACGGGTGGCGGCAATGGTATGAAAGGCACCACCCCAGGGCAAGCTATTTAAGTGATGAGGAATTCAAGACTAGGTGGACTATCTCATTGCCAACTTCACTCCCAACAGGCCCATTCCGCAAGTCCCAGCGGAGCTAATCCAATGATGAGACCGTTCAAGGAGGTGTCAATGCTACGGCGATGGCTTCGCACCCTAGTGCTCGCCAGCGTGCTTCTGCTAGCAGCTTGTACCTCTGGCCGAGAGGCCAAGACCACAACCCCCGCACCAACCCGGACTTCAACTCTCACCCTGGTGCCGACTGCCACTCCTACCAGGACACCAACACCTACTCCTATGCCCACACCAACATCCACACCTATGCCGACACCCACCCAGGCTGGTAAGGGGCACTTCGCCTTCGACTCTGACCGTGATGGGAACTTTGAAATCTACGTGATGAACGCCGATGGCACCGGGCAGACCCGCCTGACCAACAACCCCGCCAATGATGGGTCCCCGGCGTGGTCGCCTGATGGCACCAAGATAGCCTTCGCTTCCAACAGGGATGACAACTGGGACATCTATGTGATGAACGCTGATGGCTCCGGTGAGACGAGGCTGACCGATAATCCCGCCAATGATGGGTCCCCGGCGTGGTCGCCTGATGGCACGAAGATAGCCTTCGAGTCCAAACGGGACTCTAACTATGAAATCTATGTGATGAACGCTGATGGCTCCGGGGAGACGAGGCTGACCGATAATCCCGCTATTGAGGGATCCCCGGCGTGGTCACCAGATGGCACCAGAATAGCGTTTCAGTTCGACGAACGCTTCGGCGCCGCGTTCGTAGGTAACGTTGAAATCTATGTGATGAACGCTGATGGCTCCGGGGAGACGAGGCTGACCGGCAGTTTCGCCAATGAGGGCTCCCCGGCTTGGTCACCAGATGGCACCAGGATTGCCTTCGAGTCCGAGCGGGACGGGAACTTTGAAATCTATGTGATGAATGCAGATGGCACCGGGCAGACCCGCCTGACCAGCAATCCTGCTGGGGATTGGTCCCCGGCGTGGTCACCAGATGGCACCAGGATTGCCTTCACCTCCTACAGGGACGGGAACCTTGAAATCTATGTGATGAATGCCGATGGCACCGGGCAGACCCGTCTGACCAGCAACCCTGGCCGTGACGAATACCCGGCGTGGGCGCCGTCGTGAGCCAGCGGCCTAGCCGTTGAGACCCCGTACGAGGTAGTTCCCGCGGTGATAAGGCTTTCAGACCTCATGCTGGTGCAGGCCTGCAATAAATCCGTCTCCTTCGTGATGTCAGGCTCACTCTCAGCAACCTATGGCCTGTTTGCCCTGCCAGAACCCGGCTTATCCGGGAAGTTCAGTTATCTCGAACCAGCCAAGGAAGCTTGTGGCATTAATGGCGATTGACTTATTGGAGGTGGCGGTGGGTGCGTCCCATGCCCGGACACGCTTGACGTTTCTTGCTCCGAGTATGGAGATTCCGGACACGCTGATGGGGACGCCCTTGGGAGCAATAATCTTGTTGGTTCCGAATATTGAGACCGCTACAACTCGCGTGACGCCTTCCTCAAGCACGACCTGGGTGAAATCGATTTCACAACCGCCGAGAATGGCAATTGACCAGACCTTCTTACCGGGACGCCAGGGGCCCTGACCAAGCTTTGAGACGCCCAAGAACGCGAAGTTATTCATCGTTGCACCCTCCTCGCAGATTTCCCGGTTGAGCTACTCCCTTCCCCATGAGGAATCCTGCTCAGTATGTTAGACCCCGGCTCTCCGGCTGTCAATAACAGGCACCCAGCCGAAACCAGACCCCATCCTCTAGGTCCCTCCCATTGGGATGACCCCTACCACCCGGGGGATTCCCCCCAGGTCGGGGAAAAAGGAGACCCTGGCCCCCGGGAAGCGGGCTAAGACCAGTCTCCTCACCTCCCCTTCCTGGCCGGCCCCTATTTCCAGGAGAAAGGAGCCCCCATCCAGAAGCCTGGGGCCCACCTGGAGGAGGAAGGCCCGGGGGGCATCCAGGCCATCGGGTCCACCCCTGAGGGCCAGGGCGGGCTCATAGAGAAGTTCCGGGGGGAGCTGGGCCCTGTCCGGGACATAGGGTAAATTGGCCACAACTATATGGACAGGCCCGGGGAGGGGGGAAAGCATATCCCCCTGGATAAGCCTCACCTGTCCATCCACGCCATACTTCCGGCTGTTCATGCCGGCCACCTCCAGGGCTTCCGGGGAGATATCCAGGGCGAAGAGGCGGGCCCGGGGCAGTTCCAGGGCCAGGGAGATGGCCACCGCCCCGCTCCCCGTCCCCACTTCGGCTATCATCACTTCCCCCCCCAGGCCCCTGGCCACGTCCAGGGCTCTCTCCACCAGGAGCTCGGTTTCGGGGCGTGGGATGAGGACCCGGCGGTCCACATAGAAATCGCGGCCATAGAATTCCTTTCTATTCAGAATGTAGGCCGTGGGCTCCCGCTTGAGGCGGCGGTCCAGTATGCCCTTGACCCCTTCCAGTTCGGCGGGGGACAGGGACCTCTCTGGCCAGGCCAGAAGCTGGGCGCGGGAGAGGCCCAGGGCATGGGCCAGCAGAATCTGGGCTTCCAGGGAGGGGTCGGGAATACCCCCAGTCTTTAGGGCTTGGCAGGCCTCCCGGAGCTTTTCCCCAAGGGTCAACCCTTACCCTCCGGGGCGCTGGCCAGGGCATCAATAAGGCTGTCCAGGTCCCCTTCCAGAATGCGGGGAAGGTTATGGAGAGCGAGGTTTATCCTGTGGTCGGTGACCCGGCTCTGGGGGAAGTTGTAGGTGCGGACCTTCTCCGCCCTTTCCCCTGTCCCCACCTGGGAGCGGCGCTCCCGGGCGGTCTCCTCCTGCTGTTGACGGCGCTCCCGGTCCAACAGGCGGGCGCGGAGGACAGCCATAGCCCTTTGCCGGTTGCGTAGCTGAGAGCGCTCGTCCTGACAGATGGCGACAATGCCGGTGGGGAGGTGGGTGATACGGACGGCGGTAGCCACCTTGTTCACATTCTGGCCGCCAGCGCCCCCGGAGCAGTAGATGTCCACCTTGAGGTGCTCGGGGCGGATATTGACCTCCACCTCTTCCGCCTCAGGGAGGACGGCGACGGTAGCGGTGGAGGTGTGGATGCGCCCGGAGGCCTCGGTAGCCGGCACCCGCTGCACCCGGTGCACCCCGCTCTCATACTTCAGGCGGCTAAAGGCCCCCTTGCCCTTTACGCCAAAGACAATCTCCCTGAGCCCCCCCCTTTCGTTGGGGCTGGTATTAATAACCTCCGCCTGCCAGCCCTTTGCCTGGGCATAGCGGACATACATGCGGTAGAGGTCGGCGGCGAAGAGTGCAGCCTCCTCCCCCCCCGTCCCTGCCCGGACCTCCATGATGACATCCTTTTCATCCCTGGGGTCGGGGGGAAAGAGGGCCTTTTTCAGCACCTCAAGGAGCCTGTCCTGGCGCTCCTGGAGCTGGGCCAGCTCCTCCTTGACCAGAGCCGCCATCTCCGGCTCCAGGCCCTCCTTCTGAAGGGCCCAGGTCTTCTCCAGGGCGCTGAGGGTGGCCTTATACTCCCGGTAGCGCACCACGGGGGTCTCCAGAGAGGCCCGTTCCCTGGCCAGGGCCAGGAGGCGGCTGGAGTCCTGGACCGTCTCGGGCTGCGAGAGGAGCGCCTCAACCTCCTCATAGCGCCGCTCCAGGGTCTCCAGCTTCTCTTTCAGCAAAGAATCGGTGGCAATGACCATTTTCCCACTCCTAAGCCCTAATATTATAGCACAGGGGTCTTGACTTGCTTGCTCAATGAGATAACACTAGAATGTCAGGATTGGGATGGATATGGAAGAGATAGAGGGCATCCTGAAAGAGGGCCGGACAGTAGCGGTGGTGGGGCTCTCCCCCAAACCCGACCGTCCCAGCTACGTAGTGGCCCGGTACCTGCAGGCCCAGGGATATCGCATTATCCCGGTCAACCCCAACACCCAGGAGATACTGGGGGAAAAGGCCTATCCTACTCTCTTGTCAATCCCGGAAAGGGTGGATATAGTTGATATCTTCCGCCGCCCGGAAGAGGTGCCCCCCGTAGTGGAGGAGGCCATAAGTATAGGGGCTAGGGTGGTCTGGATGCAGGAGGGCATAGTCAATGAGGCGGCGGCCCAGAGGGCTAAGGAGGCAGGCCTGAAAGTGGTTATGGACCGATGTCTGAAGAAAGAACATCAGCGGCTTCATTCAGAGTAGATAGAAGGCTGGGCCAGGTAATCCTTCTCACCGGCCTTATCCTTATCGTTGAGGTGGTGGGGGGGTTCCTTTCCAACAGCCTGGCCCTCCTTTCCGATGCGGGCCATGTCTTCACGGATTTTCTGGCCCTGGGCCTGGCCTGGTGGGCCGCCCGGCAGGCCCTGAGGCCGGCTACCTCCCAGATGACCTACGGCTACCACCGCTGGGGGGTGCTGGCGGCTCTCATCAACAGCCTTTCCCTCTTAGGCATCTCCGGGGCCATCTTCTATGAGGCCTTTCAGCGCCTCGGCAGCCCGGAGCCGGTGGAGGGGCCTCTGATGCTGGCCGTAGCAGTGGTGGGTCTCCTGGTCAACCTCTATGTGGTCCTTCGCCTGCGGGGCCTGGGCACCGAGAGCATCAATCTCCGCGCAGCCCTCTGGCATGTCGGGGGGGATGCCCTCGCCTCGGTGGGGGTCATCGTCGGGGGTATCCTTATCCTGCTTACCGGGAAATACTGGATTGACCCGGCTATCAGCTTCGCAATCGGGGTCATCATCCTCCTGGGGGCCTGGCGGCTCCTGAGGGAGGGGCTAAATGTTATCCTGGAGGCCCCCCCCTCCCAGCTAGACTCGCGGGAGGTGATGCGGGCCATAGAGGGCATAACAGGGATAAAGGGCGTCCACGACCTGCATATCTGGAGCATCGCCCCGGGCTTCTCTGCCCTGAGCTGTCACCTCTGGGTGGATGATCTGCCCCTCTCCAGGGGAAGCCGCATAACGAGCCAGGTGAGGGAGATGCTGGAGAAGAAATTCCGTATCCGCCATGCCACATTGCAGTTGGAATGCCCCAGTTGCTCCCTGGGCGAGGGCAACTACTGTTTGGAATGTGGTGTCCCCGGAGAGGGAGGTCTGAAATTGCAGGGGGAGCCATGAACTATCTTCAGGAAGATGAGACCAGATTAAGGAGGCTCCGGGCCAGGGAGGCCATTGCCCTGGCTATGCAGAGCCGCTGGGAGGAAGCGGTGGAGGCCAATCGGGCTATCATAGAGGCCTTCCCCACCGATAAGGATGCCTATAACCGGCTGGGACGTGCTTGTATGGAGTTGGGCCGCTACCCGGAGGCCAGGGAAGCCTATGAGAAGGCCCTGGAGCTTGACTCCCATAACAAAATAGCCAGGAAGAACCTCGCCCGCCTGTCCCTCCTCAAAGAGGCGAAGGCCACTAATGAGCGCCACCGGGTGGCCCTCCATCTCTTCCTTCAAGATACCGGGAAGGCCGCAATAGTGAACCTGGTCCATCTGGCCCTCCCCAAGGTGTTGGCCCATATGGTCGCGGGGGACCAGGTCTTCTTACGGCCCGAGGGGCAGCGCCTGTGGGTGGCGGATAGGGGGGGGACCCCACTCGGAGAGGTGGAGCCCCGCTATGCTGTGCGTCTTCTGGAGCTCATCCGTGGTGGCAACCAGTATTCCGCCGGCATCGCTACCCTTGAGGAGGGAGGAGTCCAAATCATTATCAAGGAGACCTATCAACACCCGGATCTGGCGGGGAGACTTTCCTTCCCGGTGAAGGAGGCTGAGTCTTTCCGGCCCTATATGCGGGATACCTTCTCCAGACATGAGGCGGAGGAGGAAGAGCCCCTCAGCGCCGAGGCGGAGTACCAGGAAGAGGCTCTTCCCGAGGAACCAGCGGCTGAGCCCATCTTTGTGGAGAACATGGAGGAGGAGTAGATGGAAATAGGAACGGTTCGCCCCGTAGCCATAGAGGAGGAGATGAAAAGCTCCTACCTGGACTATGCCATGAGTGTCATCATCTCCCGGGCCATCCCCGATGTCCGGGATGGCCTCAAGCCCGTCCAGCGTCGCATCCTTTACGCCATGGACCAGCTGGGCCTGGGGGCCAACAGCCCCTATAAAAAGAGCGCCCGCCTTGTGGGGGAAGTGCTGGGCAAATACCACCCCCACGGCGATGTCCCGGTTTACGAGGCCATGGTCCGTTTGGCCCAGGACTTTTCCATGCGCTACCGCCTCGTGGACGGTCAGGGGAACTTTGGCAGCATTGACGACGACCCCCCTGCCGCCATGAGATACACCGAAGCCCGCCTGGCGACCATCGCCACAGAGATGCTGGCTGACCTGGACAAGGACACCGTTGATTTCGTCCCCAACTTTGATGGCTCCCTTAAGGAGCCCGTCGTCCTCCCCTCGGCCCTGCCCAATCTGGCGGTGAATGGGGCCTCGGGCATTGCCGTAGGCTATGCCACCAATATCCCCCCCCACAACCTGGGGGAGATCTGCGATGCCATCATCTTCCTTATTGACAGTCCCGAGGCCACCCCCGACGAGCTCCTCCGCATTGTCCCCGGCCCCGATTTCCCCACCGGGGGCATAATCCAGGGCCGCAAGGGCGTCCGGGATGCCCACATCACCGGGCAGGGCCACATTATCATCAGGGCGCGGGCCCAGGTGGAGGAGACGGCCCGCGGCCGACGCGCCATCGTGGTCACCGAGCTACCCTACCAGACCAACAAAGCTACTCTGGTGAAGAAAATTGCCGAGCTGGCCAGGGGGAAGAAGCTGGAGGGGATAGCCGAGGTCCGGGATGAATCGGGCCGGGAAGGCATCCGGGTGGTCATTGAGCTCAAAAGGGATGCCCAGCCCCAGCTCCTCTTGAACAACCTCTACAAGCACACGCCCCTCCAGTCCAGCTTTGCGGTCAACACCCTTGCCCTGGTGGAGGGCCAGCCCCGCCCCAATCTCACCCTTCAGGAGCTTCTCCAGTTCCATATTGATTTCCGCCGAGAGGTCATCGCCCGTCGCAGCCGCTTTGAGCTAAAGCAGGCCAAGGACAGGGCCCATATCCTGGAGGGCCTCCGCACGGCCCTGGACCACCTGGAGGAGATAATCCAGCTTATCCGCCGCGCCAAGGACACGGAGGCTGCCAGGAAGGCGCTGGAGGCCCGGTTCTCCCTCTCATCCATCCAAGCCCAGGCCATCCTGGATATGCCCCTCAAGAGGCTGGCTGCCCTGGAGAGGCAAAAGGTCCTGGATGAATACGCTGAAGTAGTGCAGAACATAGCCCGCCTGGAGGACCTGCTTGCAAATCCCAGGAAGATTGACTTCCTCATCCAGCAGGAGGTCCGGGAGCTCAAGGCCAAGGCCGGTGATAGCCGCCGCACCGAGATTGTGGAGGAGGAAGCGGAGGAGTTTGAGGTAGAGGACCTCATCCCCCATGAGCCCACCGTTATCTTCCTCAGCCAGCAGGGCTATATCAAGCGACTGGGCCTGGAAAGCTTCCGCAGCCAGCACCGCCCGGGGCACGGGATAAGCGGCGGCGACGGCGCCCGCTCCCTGCTCGTGGCCGATACCCATGACCGTATCCTCTTCTTTACCCAGGCCGGCAAGGTCTTCCGCCTCAAGGCCTATCAGATCCGCGCCGAGACCCGCACCTCACGGGGCACCCCCCTCATGGCCCTTCTTCCCCTGGAAGCCCAGGACCGGGTGACCGCTATACTGGCCGTGAGCGATTTCCGCCCCGGCAGTTACCTCGTCCTGGCCACCGCCCTGGGGGAGATCAAGCGGATGGGCCTGGAGGCCTTCAACAGCCGTGCCTCTTCCCTGCTGGCCATGGACCTGGCACAGGGGGACGAGGTCGTGGCGGCCCGCGTTGCCCCCGGAGAGGCGGAGGTCCTCATGGCGAGCCGGCAGGGAAGGGCCATCCGCTTTGGCGCCGATTGCCTCCGCCCCCGCTCCCGCACCGCCGGGGGATTCTGCGGCATGAAACTGGATGAAGGGGACCGGGTGGTGGGGATGGACATTGTTGTTCCGGACGGCTACCTCCTGCAGCTCACCGCCAAGGGCTTTGGCAAGCTCACCCCCCTGAGGAACTTCCCCGTAGAGAAGTATTTCCGCCCCCGGATAAAACACGGCTACAAAGGGATTATCTCCTTCAGGGCTGGGGATAAGACAGGGCCAGTGGTAGCGGCGGCCGCTGTCTCCCCTTCCCAGGACTTCCTCTTCCTCTCGGCCCAGGGGAATGTGGTACGCATCCCCGGAAAGGAGGTCTCGGCCCAGGGCAGGAGCACCCGGGGGGTCCAGATCATGGCCCTGGAGGCCGGGGACAGCGCCGCCACCTTCGCTGCCCTGCCACCAAAGGAAAAGTCCTGAGGGTGGCGGTAACCCGTTATGTAAAATACGGCCTATTCAGTTCAGCCCTGGCCCTTCTCTGGACCAGTGTCCACACGCTATATTTGCCCTTCCGCCTCCTCTCTCTGGCCCCTGAGGAGTTGAAGAACACCTACCTGGGGCTCCTCACTTTTGCTGGCCTCATCCTGGCCATGCTCGTCCAGCCCCTGGCGGGGGCCTGGTCCGACCGCACCCGCTCCGCCTGGGGGAGAAGGCACCCCTTTATTCTGGCGGGCACCTTCCTGGCCCTTCTCTTCCTCCCGGGCCTGGGCTTCTCCCCCACCTTCCTGCTCCTCGCTCTGTTCTATGGCCTCCTTCAGGTGGCCACGAACATTGCCCAGGGGCCATTCCAGGCCTTCATCCCCGACATGGTGGCTAATGGGGAGAGGGGCAGGGCCTCCGGGGTGAAGAGCCTGATGGAAGGGCTGGTTGCCCTGGCCTTCCTGCGCCTGGTGGCCTGGTTTATTGAGGCGAGGGGTGGGGGGCCTGTCCCGGCCTTTCTGGGGGCCATCCTCCTTCTGGCAACTCTGGTCACCTTCCGACTGATAAAGGAGCCCCGAAAGGAGCGGGGCACCACGCCTTTCCCTGGCCGGCCCTTTCACATTGACAGCAGGAAAAGCCCTTACTTTGCCTGGTTCATCCTTTCCCGCCTCCTCTTTGCCATGGCCTGGGCCAGTCTGCAGGCCTTTGCCTTCTATATCCTCAGGGACATGATGAGGGTCCCCGACCCCGTTTCTCAAGCAGGCAATTTTATGCTGGCGGTGGGTGGGGGGGTGCTCCTGGCGGTCTATCCCTCGGGGCTTATCTCGGATAAAGTGGGGAGGAAGCCCCTGCTTTTCCTCTCTGGTCTATTGGGGGCGGTGGGGGTGGCGGGCCTGGGCGTGGTGCGGGGGGAGGTGGGGCTTCTTGCCCTGGCCGGGCTCCTGGGGCTGGCAGTGGGGGCATTCCTCAGCACCAGCTGGGCCCTGGCCACCGACCTGGTGCCGCCGGGGGAGGAGGCCCGCTATCTGGGCCTGGCCAACCTGGCTACCGCCGGGGCCGCGGCTCTCTCCCGCCTGGCTGGCCCCCTAATTGACCTGCTGAACCGGTACGGTCCGGCCCTGGGCTACTTCGCCCTCCTCGCCCTCTGCGCCCTCTACTTCCTGGGGGGCTCGCTTCTTCTCCTCAAGGTCAAGGCGAGATGATAGACCTGGCCTGGCTTGAGGCAGAGACCAGCCGTGTCCTGGAAAGGAACCGCGTCCAGCAGACCAGGACCTGGAATGGCAGGCGCCAGGTGACTTACCATGCCCCCTCCCTCCGCCCCATCCCCCCATGGCCCTGGCGGCTGGTGTGGTATATCCTCCAGCCCTGGCAGGCAGGCTACCCCCACCAGTGGTTCTGGGACTCGGTGGCCCATGCCATAGCCCTCTCCCACCTGGACCCGTCCCTGGCCAGGGAGGAAATCCGGAGCCTTCTCTATGCCCAGACCGAGGAGGGGTTCATCCCCCACCTCATCTGGAACCCCTCCTGCTGCCACTGGGTTGACCGGCTCCTGCAGCGTTTCATCCTATTCCCCCACTACTCCCCCTACCTCCAGGCCCCCTGCCTGGCGGAAGGGGTGGAAGCCATCTACCAGAAGACGGGGGATACAGGGTTCCTGAAGGAGGTCCTGCCTTCCTTGAGGAAATACTACGACTACCTGGAAAGGGAACGCAGCCCTTTGGGAGATGGGCTGCTGGTCATCATCTCTTCCTATGAATCTGGGAAGGACCGGAGCCGGGAGTATGACCCGGTCTACGGCTTCCCCCGGGGAAACACGCCCTGGGGACCCCTTGCCCGGCTCACGTTTCACCACCGGCGGCTGAGCTGGGACCTCCCCCGTATCATCAGCAAGGGCCGTTTCCTGGTCCAGGACCTCCTGTTCAACTGCGTCTATGCCCGGAACCTGGATGTCATGGCCGGACTGTGCCATGCGGCAGGGGAAAAGGAAGAGGCCCATGCCTATGCCCTGAGGACCCAAAGCACAGAGAAGGCCATCCTGGGGAAGCTGAGAGACCCAATCACAGGGCTTTTCTTCAGCCGGGATGCCCGAAATAGCGCCCTGCTCCAGGTCCCCACCATCTCCTCCCTCTTCCCCCTCCTGCTGGAGACCATCCCCAGGGAGATGGTGGAGGGGCTGGTGGAGTATCTGCTCCAGGCCTTTTGGCCTGCCTTCCCCGTGCCTGCCGACCCCCTGGACGACCAGGGGGAAGACTTCTTGTGGCGTGGGCCACAGACCTGGGTTGTAGGCAACTGGTATATCGTCCAGGGCCTGCGCCTCCAGGCCCGCCGCTTTGGGGAAAAACGCTACCGGGAGATAGCCGACACCTTGGTCCACCGCACCTATGAACTGGTGAGAAGCGAGGGTTTCCGGGAGTTCTATCACTCCCGCACCGGCCGGGGGCTGAGGGCCCGCAACTTCGGCATGTCCGCCCTGGTGCTAGATATGGCCGCCACTTCGGGCGAAAGACCAGCCTCAGCACCAGGCTGACTAGACATAGACTTGTCTGTCTGTCTGGCAGCATTCATTAAGGCCGAGCGTCAGCAACGAGCCAGCAGGACCGCGGGAGTGTCTTCTCAGAAGTTCTGCCTTCTGAACGGAATGGTGGAGCTGATGGGATTCGAACCCACTACCTCCTCAATGCCATTGAGGCGCTCTCCCTACTGAGCTACAGCCCCACGCCAGGAAGTCTAGCAGAAAAGCGGCCGGGGGGGAAGGGCCCAAGAACAAGCCGAGGTTGACGAGGTTGACAGGGAGGCCATTACAGGCTAGCATAGGGACCAGCGCTCCGAGCTGGCTGGCCTAAAGGTCATCCAAGGCAGCCAGCCGAGGGACGGAGGTCCCGAGGGTGCCGGGGGAAACGCCGGCGCCTCCCGAATTTGGAAAGGAGAACCGCTAAGTGTCGTCGCTGTCTGAGAAGGTCCGTTTGCTGGCTTGCCTGCCTCTCCTTATGCTGCTGGTTTTCCCTTCCATCTACGCTTGCAGCAAGACCCCAGCCTCCATCACCCTGGCTACCACCACCAGCACCTACGATTCAGGCCTCCTGGGAGAGCTCATCCCCCCCTTTGAAAAGGAACAGGGAGTCACGGTAAAGGTCGTAGCCGTGGGCTCGGGGCAGGCTCTGGCCCTGGGGGAGAGGGGGGATGCCGATGTCCTCCTGGTCCACGACCCCCAGGCGGAGGAGGACTTTATGGCCAAAGGCCTGGGGGAAGTAAGGCGGCGGGTGATGTACAACGACTTCATCATCGTGGGGCCGCCCCAGGACCCCGCCGGCATCCGGGGCCTGAAGGACGCCGCCCAGGCCCTTTCCGGTATCGCCCGGGCAGGGGTGCCTTTCGTCTCCCGGGGTGATAATTCAGGGACCTACAGCAAGGAGAAGGCACTCTGGACGAAGGCAGGCATTACGCCAGAAGGGGCCTGGTACCTCTCGGCGGGGCAGGGGATGGGGGAGACCCTGAACCTGGCCCGGGAGAAGGCTGCCTATACCCTTTCCGACCGGGCTACCTTCCTGAGCCAGAATAAGCCCGAGCTGGAGGTCCTCGTGGAGGGGGATGCCGCCCTGCAGAACATCTACCACGTCATCATGGTGAAGGGGCTTTCTGGGAAGGAAGCCGAGCTTGCCCGGAAGCTTATGGACTACTTCACCTCTGCACAGACCCAGGAGAGAATAGCCTCCTTCGGTGTGGAAAAGTACGGCCAGCGCCTCTTTTTCCCCTACCCAGAATAGGCGTAATTGGAGAGATGGAAGCTATAGCCCGGGGCTTCGTGGAGGCCCTTGGCCTTCTTTTCCGTGGGGACCCAGGGGTGAGGGAGGTGTTGCTCCTTTCCCTGAAGGTATCGGGGACGGCCCTCCTTTTTGCCACCCTTATCGGCATCCCCCTGGGGGCCTGGCTGGGCTTCGCCCGTTTTCCAGGCCGGCGCCTGGTTATAGCTCTTATCTATACCGGGATGGGCTTTCCCCCCGTGGTCATCGGCCTCCTGGTCTACCTCTTCCTCTCCCGGAGTGGCCCTCTGGGTTTCCTGGGCTGGCTCTTCAACCCCCCGGCCATGGTGCTGGCCCAGACCATCATCGCCTTCCCCCTGGTGGCGGGCTTCACCATGGCGGCGGTGATAGGGGTGAACCCGGGACTGCGACAGCAGCTCCTGAGCCTGGGGGCCACCTCCTGGCAGGCCACCCTGGCCCTCCTGCGGGAGGCGCGGGTGGGGGTGGTGGTCTCCCTGGTGGCTGGCTTCGGGGCCATCATCTCCGAGGTGGGGGCAGTGATGATGGTGGGGGGGAACATTGAGGGCCATACCCGGGTCCTGACGACGGCCATTGTCCAGCTCACGCGCATGGGGGCCTTTGCTGCGGCTATTGCCCTGGGCCTCATACTTCTGGCCCTTTCCTTCCTTGTCAACCTGGGGATGCTGCGTCTCCAGGGGAGGATGGAGTAATGCCAGAGACCATCTACCGGCTGGAGAAGCTGACCAAGAGCTATGAGGGGAAGCTGGTCTGTCAGATTGACGGCCTGGAGGTCCGGCGGGGGGAGGTCTTCTGTATTATGGGCCCCAGCGGGGCAGGCAAGAGCACCCTTCTGCGCCTGCTCCATTTTCTTGAGCCCCCCACCTCGGGCCGCATCTATTTCCTGGGCCAGGCCATAGATTCCTACCCCCCGCCCCTGGAGATGAGGCGGCGCATCACCATGGTCTTCCAGGAGCCCCTGTTGCTTTCCACTACTGTGGAAGGGAATGTGGCCTATGGCCTCAGGGTGCGGCGCAACGGCCCTGTCCCCACCCGGGTCCGCCAGGCCCTGGAGCTGGTGGGGCTGGGACATCTCTCCCGGGCCAGGGCACCTACCCTCTCCGGCGGGGAAAGGCAGCGGGTGGCCCTGGCCCGGGCCCTGGTGGTGGGGCCGGATGTCCTCCTCCTGGATGAGCCCACCGCCAACCTGGACCCCTATAATGTGGCGGTGATAGAGCAGCTCATCGCCCGGGTGAACCGGGAGGGCGCCACCGTTGTCATGGTGACCCACAATGTCTTCCAGGCCCGCCGCCTCTGCCACCGCGCTGCCCTGATGCTGGAGGGGAAGCTGGTGGAAATAGGAGAAAAGGAGGAAATCTTCACCCGCCCCAGGGACCCCCGCACAGCCGCCTTTGTCCGGGGCGAGATGGTCTATTGAGGGCTATTTGCCACCGACGACACCCTTTACCCCCAGGAAGATGTGCGTCTGCCGTTCCACATTCAGGTACATGTAGAGGACGAAGCCAAGGAATGCCAGCCCAAGCGCCACCGGGCCTGGCCCCACCCCACCCATCCCCTGCCAAAGATAGCCCAGGGTGAGGCCCAGCCCCACAGTCAGGTGCCCTATGATGGTCAGAGCGTTGGCGGGGGCAAGGTCAAAGGAGCGGCCATAGTGGACAAAGGCGAGACGGACGGCCTTGTAGCTCAAGGGGGCCGCTAGAAGGGCGAGAAGGGCTGGCCAGGGCAACCACCCCAGAACGACCCAGGCAATCACCATCAGGTTGACCAGGGCCATGGTCAGGGCGTAGGGCAACACCGCCCGGCGCTGCCCCAAGCGCACCACCCAGGTCCTCTTGCCCACCATTTTATCGGCGGCGTAGTCGGGGAATTCATTGATAAACAGGACGGCGGCAATGAGCAGGCCAACGGGCAGGGCGGCCAGCACCGGCAGCCAGCTCAGGCTGTTGGTCTGGACGTAGTAGGCCCCTAGAGCCATCAAGGGGCCGAAGTTGAGCCCCACCAGTAACTCTCCCAGGCCCCGTTTGGCCCAGTAGAAGGGCCTGCCCGTGTAAAAGAAACCAGAGAGCACCCCAAAAGCCCCCAGCGCCAGCACCAGGGGCCTTCCAGAGAGGGCAAGGTACACCCCCAGGGCGGAGGAGGCCAGGAAGCAGAAGAGGGCCACCCCCAGCACCTCCGTCGGGCTCAGCAAGCCGAGCTGGATAAGCCGGCTGCCCCCGCTGAAGGGGCGGACAAACTCCCGGTTGGCGGCGTCGTTGCCGCTCTTGTGGTCAAAATAGTCGTTGATGGCATTGACCCCGCCCTGGAGAAGAAGGCCCGCCAGCAGGGTGACCAGGAAGTAGCCCCAGAGCATCCCGCCCGTCACTGAATAGGCAATGCTGCTACCCAGGATGACCGGCACCAGGGCGGCGGTGAGGAAGGGGGCCCGTAGCTCCCGCCACCAGTTCACCGACTTCTTCCAGAGCAAACTGAATTCGTTCACCACCTCCGCGCTTTGGGGGAACTCAACCACCGCAGGAGGTATCCCCTGAACGATTTCCTTGAAGACCCGCATCTTGACCACCCGGGGCTCCACCCGGATACAGTCCAGGACATCGGAGCTGCCCGCTTCCACCAGGTATTTCACCACCGGCGACTTCTTGGCCACCAGTTCCAGGGCCTTTTGGCGCTCAGCAGCGTCCCGGACAAAAA
This sequence comes from Chloroflexota bacterium, assembly GCA_018825785.1. Classification (NCBI taxonomy): domain Bacteria; kingdom Bacillati; phylum Chloroflexota; species Chloroflexota bacterium. Next base: position 35,654 of record JAHKAY010000002.1, read on the forward strand.
CGGGGATGCCCGTGAGCTCCACCTCCCGGGAGTCGTTGAATTCAGGGGCGGGGAAATAGGCCAGAAGGGAAATGGAGGGGTGGTGGGCCATCTGGAGGGTCTTGGGGTCCCCCTTCATCGTGACCACATAGACCCGGAAGTCATCATCGCAGGCGAAGTGCATCATACGGGTGCGCATCTGGTCTCCGGCGGCCGTAGCTACGGCGGCTACCTCCGCCTGCTGAAGCAGCGAAAGGACCTCTTCTCGACTGTGGCCCACCTTTCCTCCTTGTTCCTGTTCTTCAGCCATCAATTATGAGCCCCTCTGTCTCAGGAGGCCAGTCCGAGGAGAGCTTCTCCTTCAGCCTCTCGTAGGTAGCGGCCACCCCTTCTGGAATGACCTTAGTCCCGGCGGTGACGGGCATGTAGTTGGTGTCCCCCAGCCAGCGGGGGACAATATGGGTGTGGAGGTGCTCGGCCACCCCTGCCCCCGCCACCTCCTCCAGGTTAAGCCCGATGTTGAACCCCTGGGGCCCCATGCTTTTCTTGAGCAGGGAGACCATGCGGCGGACCAGATCAAAGTGTTCCAGCAGCTCCTTCTGGGTCAGGTCCTCCAGCTCCGAGGTGTGGCGGTGAGGGGCCACCATCAGGTGGCCCGGGTTATAGGGGAAAAGGTTCATCATGACAAAGTTGGCCCTACCCCTGAAAAGGATGAAATTGGCTTCATCCTTGCCCTCCTCCAGCTTCTGGCAGAAAATACAGCCCTCGGGTTTCTCCATCAGGATATATTCCATCCGCCAGGGTGCCCAGAGATGTTCCATTTCCCCTCCCCACCTATTATGGCCTCCCCAGAGGGGGTGGGGCAAGGCCCCGGAGAAGCCCGCGGGGGTCGGTTGCCCTATCGCGGCCCTGAGCTAGCTGGTGGCAGGCGTGTCTCTTCTAAACGCCCTTTTCCTTGGCTATTGCCTTTGCCCGCTTGCTTGTTTCATCGGCTTTTGCCAGCAGCCAGATGAAGGTGCCCAGGCCGGCAAAGAAAACGCCAAGCCCAATAGGCCCAGACCAGAACAGGACCAGCCACAGGTTTTCCATTTCTTCCTCCTTCGGTCGGACCTTGCCACCTTCAAGCACATCATATCGTGTATTTCAGCGCAGTCAAGATGAATCCACTCTTGGCCCTGGCTTTCTCTGTCAATGGCCGGAGGAGATAAGGGCCTTCAGCTCCTCGTAGCTTTTGAGGGCGCTTACCCGGCGCAGGAATTCGCCTAGAGAAGAGGACCTCTGGCGCAGGAGGCGCAACTCGTCGCCGATAGGGCTGGTAGAGGCGGGGGCATCGGCATAGGTGCCGTGGAAGGCAAAATAGGCCTGGTTCAGCTTTCTGATGTCGTAGTCCTCTCCGGCCAGGGCCTGTCTCTCTTCCTCCATATAGGCCTCGGCCCGGTCCACCTCCCCCCGGGCCAGGAGTTCGTCAACCTTCAACCTTATCTCCCTCAGCCTCCGGTCCAGGGGGCTGGGCTCCCCCTTCTCCAGCTTCAGCTCCCGCCCGTAGAGGCGGAGGACGCGGGCGGCCAGCTCCTTTCCCCCTATATTTGCAGCTGTCTCGTTGAGGGTGGTCATCTCGTAGCTTTCGCTATAGGCCTGGCCCAGGGGGCGGAAGAAGAAATAGTGATGGAGCCACTCATGGGCCATGTTCTCCACGGTGTTCTCCAGCCCTGTCCCCCGCATGATGAAGCTGGGGTAGGTGGCCATCCCGCCTATCCCCTCCACCAGGCCGGAATAGCCCAGGCCCTTTATCCCGGCCTCCAGGGCCTCCATCTCCTGGGGCTCCATCCTCTGGCGCAGGGTGATGCTCTCTATCATCTCTATCCTTTCCCGGGGGGAGACGACTAGGATATAGGGGGGGCGGTCCATATCGGCCAGGGGAGGGGGGAAGGAGCTTATCCCTTCCTCCTGGAGGGCCCGGCGGAGCTGGGACTCCAGGATGGCCTCCACTTTTCTCTCTTCCCTTCTGTCACCGGCAAAATAGGCCTCCACCAGCTCTATGTCTTCGGGAGGCCGGCGGACCAGGAAAGCCGCCTTCCGCGCCAGGCTCCCCGCCTCCCAGCGGGCCAGGGAGAAAAGGTAGGGCTGGGCCAGGCCGTAGAAGCTGTCTGCCGGATAGGGGGCCGAGGAGGTAAGGAAAAGAAAGAGAATAGCCAGGAGAAAGACTGGCCTCTTCAGAGTCACATCCTCATTATACGGTTTTTTCTTCTCTGGCCTAAAAGTGCCCCAGAATTCTTGCAATTTGTTGAGAAAAGTCTAAAATAGGTGCCCAAAGGCAATGGTGAAATAGTTGCTGCTCAAGGAATATCCCGGCTGTTCCATCCCATTCCGCTGGAAGGGACAGGCGAAGGAAGTCCAGTTTGTCACCAGGGTGGACCCCCTTTCCGGCAATGTGAGCAAGATATCAGTAGAAAGGGCCAACAGAGGCATCGGCATTTCCACCAACCTGGATATCCTCCCCATGAAGAAATGCCAGTTCTGCCGCTATCAGGAGTTCACTCCTGAGGACCGCCTGGAGCACGAGTGCGGTGCGGTGTCCATCCCCAACCTCTACCCCTGGGAGAGATACGACTGGATTACCATCTATCCCCCCTTCGGCCAGCATAAGGTGCTCCTTTCTGAGCTGTGGTTTGATGACCTGGAGATGATGATAGAGTCATCCTATGAGCTAGCTTCCATCTGTGCCCGGGACCCTGGGGTGCTCGCCTTTATGGACTTCACCAACTGGGGGGCCTTTGCCGGGGCCTCCCAACAGCACCCCCACTCCCAGCGCCGCAGCATCACCGGGGTCATGGACCCCCAGCAGGAGCGGGAACTGCGGCGGTGTAAGCAAATAGCCGATTGGCTTGGGAAAAACCCCTTTGACCTCCTGGCCGAGGAGGAGAGGCAGGACGGGCGGCGGGTCATCTATGACGACCATCTTCTCATTTTGGCCGCCTTTGCCCCCCACTGCCCCAACGAGGTCCTGGTCTTCCCCAAAGAGCCCCTGGCCCATATCCTGGATACCGACCAGGGAGCCAGGAAGTGGCTGGTGAACCCCATCCTGGGCATCTTTCCCGCCCTCTTCTTCTATGCCGGGGTTACCGATTTGAACGTCGCCATCCACATGGCCCCCTTTGCCGAAAGGGAGGCAGCCAGGAAATACTACCGCTGGCACATGCATATCTATCCCCGCCGCCCCACCCTCCCCGTGGACCGGGCCGGGGCAGAAATAGGTTTTGACACTAATGTGATAGACGCCCTCCCGGAAAGGTGCGCCGAGGTCCTCCGCCTGTGGTATAAGGACGGCCCCAGGGAGGAGCACCTGGCGCGGACCCCTCAGGGGGAAACCAGTCCGCGCCTTGTGGAGCTCTTCCGCCGTATGACCGCTGCCCCCACGGGGTAGGGTGGTCTTGCGGGGCCGAACAGAGATGGGCTAAAATGGCCCTGTTATGGCCCTGACCACTGACAAGATACGCAATGTGGTCCTCCTCTCTCACTCGGGGGCGGGGAAGACCTCCCTCACCGAGGCCATTCTCTATTCCCTTGGTCTAGTCTCCCGTCTGGGCCGGGTGGAAGATGGGACCACCACCTCCGACTATGACCCCGATGAAGCAAGAAGGAAGATATCCCTCAATCTGTCCATCCTTCCCGTGCCCTGGAAAGAGCACAAGATAAACTTCCTGGATATCCCAGGCTACGCCGACTTCGTGGGGGAGGTGAAGGCTGCCCTCCTGGTAGCCGAGGGGTCGGTGATAGTGGTGGATGCCACCTCGGGGGTGCAGGTGGGCACAGAGCAGGCCTGGTCCTATGCGGAAGAGGCTGGACTGCCCCGCCTCATCTTCATAAACAAGATGGACCGGGAGAACGCCGACTTCCTCCGCACCCTGGAGGACATCAGGAGAAAGCTGGGGCCCCGGGCCTTTGCCCTGCAGCTCCCCATCGGGTCCCACACCGCGTTCAAGGGCATTCTTGACATACTCTCGGGGAAAGCCTATCTGGGGCCGAAAGGGGAAGCCGGCTCTGTTCCCCAGGAGCTTGAGGCGCAGCTAGCCACCCTCCGGGAGAAACTGGTGGAAGCGGTGGTGGAAACGGAGGAGGAGCTCCTGGCCAGATACCTGGAGGGGGAGGAGTTGGGGGAAGAGGCCCTGAGGGCGTCCCTCATCCGGGCGGTTAGGAAGGGGCAGATTGTCCCGGTGCTGGCTGGCTCCGCCTTTCAGCTTACGGGCACAGGCCCCCTGCTTGACAGTATAGTGGCCCTCCTCCCCTCGCCGCAGGAAGTCCCGGGGCCCGTTTCCCCCGACCCCGCCGGGCCGCTGGCCGCCCTGGTCTTCAAGACCAGTGCCGACCCCTATGTGGGCCGCCTCACCTACCTCCGGGTCTACTCCGGCACCCTCTTTTCAAACTCCCAGGCCTGGAATGCCAACAAGGGGCAGGTTGAGAGGATAGGCCAGCTCTTTTTCCTCCGCGGCAAGAACCAGGAGACCACCACACAGATAATCGCCGGGGATATAGGGGCCATAGCCAAGCTGTCTGTGACCGGCACAAACGATACCCTCACCACCAGGGAGCATCCCCAGGTGATGCCCCCCATCGCCTTTCCCTCCCCACTCCTCAGCCTGGCCGTCCACCCCAAGACCAAGGCTGACCTGGACAAGATGGGCACAGTCCTCCCGAAGCTCCTGGAAGAGGACCCCACCCTGAAGCTCCGCAAGGAACCGGGTACGGGGGAGACCCTTCTCATGGGCCTGGGGGAGACCCACCTCGGGGTAGCCGTGGAAAGGGCGCAGAGGAAGTTCGGCGTGGAGCTTGTACTTTCCCTTCCCATCGTACCCTACAAGGAGACCATCTCCACCCCGGTAAGGGCCGACTACCGCCACAAGAAGCAGACCGGGGGCCACGGGCAATTCGCCCACGTCTATCTGGAGCTGGAGCCCCTGCCTCGGGGCACCGGAGTCCAGTTTGAGGAAAGACTCGTTGGCCAGGCCATATCCCGTAACTACGTGCCGTCAGTAGAAAAGGGGGTCCATGAGGCTGCCCTGGAAGGCGTCCTGGCCCACTTTCCCGTCATCGATGTCAGGGCCATCTTCTACGACGGCAAGGAGCACCCGGTTGACTCCTCTGATATCTGCTTCAAGATAGCCGGGGCCGGCGCGTTCAAGAAGGGCCTCGAGGATGGCAAGCCTCTCATCGTGGAGCCGATCATGAAGATGGAGGTGACTGTCCCCGAGGCCTATACTGGTGACGTAATAGCGGACCTGAATGGCAAACGGGCCCGTGTGCTGGGAGTGAGCCGGGAGGCTGAGAAGGGCATCGTGGAGGTCCAGGTCCCCCTGGCCGAGGTTCAGCGCTATGCCATAGACCTGAGGAGCATAACCCAGGGACGGGGCCAGTTCAGTATGTCCTTCAGCCACTACGAAGAGCTCCCTCCCCATGTGGCCCAGAAGATCATCGCCCAGCGCCAGGCGGAAAAGGCCGGTGGCTGAGCCGTTTCCTTGCTTTCGTTACCAGCGTCATGGTTTGATGCCGCAGTTAGCAACTAAGGAGGTCTCTTGACTGAAGCAAAGGACCGGGAACAGGCAAAAGAGTACGTGCTGCGCACCGCCAAGGAGCAGGGGGTAAGATTCATCCGCCTGTGGTTCACCGATATCGTGGGTTCTCTCAAGAGCTTCTCCATCACTATTGAGGAGCTGGAAGGGGCCCTGGAGGAGGGGATGGGCTTTGACGGCTCCTCCATTGAAGGCTTCGCCCGGGTGGACGAGAGCGACATGATGGCCCTCCCTGACCCCGCCACCTTCCAGATTCTCCCCTGGCGGCCCCAGGAGAACGCAGTGGCCCGGATGTTCTGCGATGTACACTGGCCGGGGGGCCAGCCCTTTGAAGGTGACCCCCGCCATGTGCTGAAGCGAAACCTGAAGCGGGCCGCGGACCTGGGTTTCACGTACTATGTCGGTCCAGAGCTGGAATACTTCTACTTCAAGGACAGCGAGGCAACCGTCCCCCTGGACCACGGGGGCTACTTTGACGCCACCCCCCCCGATTTCGCCTCGGACCTGCGCCGGGACACGGTGCTCATGTTGGAAGGGATGGGCATCGGCGTGGAGTACAGCCACCACGAGGTGGCCTTCAGCCAGCACGAGATAGACCTGCGCTACACAGATGCCCTCACCATGGCCGATAATGTCATGACATACCGCTTGGCCGTGAAGCAGGTGGCACAGCAGCATGGGGTCTATGCCACGTTCATGCCCAAGCCGGTCTTCGGCATCAACGGCTCGGGGATGCACGTGCACATGTCCCTCTTCAAGGGCAACCGCAACGCGTTCTTTGCCGCCAAGGGCGGCTACTATCTCTCCAAGATGGCGCGGTCCTTTATAGCCGGACTGCTCAGACATGCCCCGGAGCTGACCGCAGTCACGTGTCAGTGGGTCAATTCATACAAGAGGCTGACGCCGGGCTACGAGGCCCCCTGCTACATCACCTGGGCCCGTCGCAACCGCTCTGACCTCATCCGGGTGCCGGAATACAAACCCGGAAAAGAGAACAGCACCCGCATTGAATACCGCGCCCCTGACCCGGCATGCAATCCCTATCTGGCCTTCAGCGTCATGCTGGCCGCCGGGCTGGACGGGGTGGAGAAGGGGTGGGAGCCCCCCGAACCGGTGGAGGAGAATGTCTACGAGATGACGGAGGAGGTGAGGCAGAAGCGGGGCATAGGGACCCTTCCCGGAAGCCTCTCGGAGGCAATCCTGCTCATGGAGAAGAGCCCACTGATGCGGGAGGCACTGGGCGACCATGTGTTCTTCACGTTCCTTCAGAACAAGAAGATTGAGTGGGACGGATACCGCACCCAGGTGACCGACTACGAGCTCAAGCGGTATCTGCCCATCCTTTAGCTTAATGCGTACCCTCCGCCTGGGCCTTGGCCAGATAAACGCCACTGTTGGTGACCTGGGCGGCAATACAGCCAGGATAAAGGAATACATAGACCGGGCCAGGGAACTGGGGGTGGACCTCATCGCCTTCCCCGAGCTGGCCCTCACCGGTTACCCGCCGGAAGACCTGCTCCTGAAGCCTCACTTCATCCAGGACAACCTGCGCCACCTCCAGGAGATTGTGGCCCACTCCCAGGGCATAGCTTGTGTGGTGGGGTTCGTGGATGCCAAAGAGGACCTCTACAACGCCGCTGCCGTTATCCATGATGGCCAGATGGTAGGGGTCTACCACAAGAATTACCTGCCCAACTACGGCGTCTTTGACGAGAACCGCTATTTCCAGGCAGGGAGGGAGAGCCCCATATACACCATTGGGGGGGTCCATATCGGGGTCAATATCTGCGAGGACATCTGGTATCCCACTGGCCCCACCACCTACCAGGTCCAGGGTGGGGCGGAGGTGGTGGTCAATATCTCCTCCTCCCCCTACTACGCCGGGAAAAGCCAGCTGCGGGAGAAGATGCTCGTCACCCGGGCCTCGGACGAGGCCGTCTTCGTCGCCTATATCAACATGGTGGGCGGACAGGATGAGCTCCTGTTTGATGGCCAGAGCATTATCGTGGATGAGAGGGGAGTGCTCCTGGCACGGGGCAGGGCCTTTCAAGAAGACCTCGTGGTGGCCGAGTTGGACATTGACCGGGTATTCCACAGCCGCCTCCACGACCCCCGCCGCCGCAGGGAGAGGCTGGAAGGGAGAAGGCCCCCCCGGATTGTGGTCTCCACCTCTCGCCCTGATACCCCCCGCCCCCCCATTGCCAACACCATCCACCCCCTGATGGACCCGGTGGAGGAGGTCTACCATGCCCTGGTCCTGGGCACAGGGGACTATGTGAGGAAGAATGGCTTCAAGAGGGTGGTTATCGGCCTTTCGGGCGGGATAGACTCCAGCCTGGTGGCCGCCATAGCCTCGGATGCCCTGGGGCCGGAGAATGTTACTGGCGTGGCTATGCCCTCCCCCTACTCCTCCCCCAGGAGCCGGGCCGATGCCAAGGCCCTGGCGGAGAACCTGGGGATAGAGCTCAAGACCATCCCCATCACCCCCCTATACAAACAGTATCTCAAGACCCTGGAGCCCCCCTTCAGGGGCACCAAACCGGGGGTGGCCGAGGAGAACATCCAGGCCCGCATCCGGGGCAATCTCCTCATGGCCCTTTCCAACAAGTTCGGCTGGCTGGTCCTGACCACCGGGAATAAGAGCGAATTGGCTACAGGCTACGCCACCCTCTACGGTGACATGGCGGGGGGCTTCGCTGTCCTCAAGGATGTGCCCAAGACCCTGGTCTATAAGCTGGCCCAGTTCCGCAACGGAGGGAAAGGGAAATGGAAGCCCATACCCCGGGCCATCTTCCTCAAGCCCCCCTCGGCCGAGCTTCGCCCCGACCAGAGGGACAGCGATTCCCTGCCCCCATATGAGACCCTGGACCCCATCCTTCAGGCCTATGTGGAGGAGGACCGGAGCCAGGAAGAGATAGTCACCCAGGGTTTTGACAGGAGGACAGTGGAGCGGGTGGTGGAAATGGTGGACCGCAACGAGTATAAGCGCCGACAGGCCCCCCCGGGGATAAAGATAACCCCCCGGGCCTTCGGTAAGGACCGCCGCCTCCCCATCACCTCCCGCTACCGCGAGAGCCGGTGATAGTAGACTTCCATACCCACATCGTCTCCCCTGGCATCAGAGAGAAGCGGGAGCTCTACCTGGGCCGGGACCCTTACTTCAGGATGCTCTACTCGGGCGACGCCCGCCTGTCCACGGCGGAGGACCTGGTAGCCAGTATGGATGAAGCCGGTGTTGATGTCTCGGTGGCCCTGAACCTGCCCTGGGAGGACCGTCGCCTGTTGCAGGAGACCAACGACTATATCCTGGATGCCATGGCCCGGTACCCTGCCCGGATAGTGGGCTTTGGTGTCCTGCCTCCGGGCGAGGGGGCATTCAGGGAGCTGGAGAGGCTGCTGCAGGGGGGGGTAAAGGGGCTAGGAGAGCTGAGCACGGGCCCAGGCTTTGGTCTTGAGGACCTGAAGGGCCTGGCTCCGGTGCTGAAAAGGCACGGCCTACCCCTGCTCTTCCATACCTCGGAGCCTGTGGGGCACGAATATCCCGGCAAGGGGACCATCACGCCGGGGGTTATCTACCCCTTTCTAACCGCCTTCCCGGGCCTCACTTTTGTCCTGGCCCACTGGGGGGGAGGGCTACCCTTCTACTCCCTCATGCCTGAGGTGGGAGTGGCCCTGAAGAATACCTATGTGGACACCGCTGCCACCCGGCTGCTCTACCAGCCGGCCATCTATCCCATGGTTGGCCATCTCCTGGGCTGGGACAAGGTCCTCTTCGGCAGCGATTTCCCTCTCCTGTCTCAGGCCCGCTCGCTTGAGGAGGTCGCAGCCCTCCGCCTGGGGCAGGAGAAGAAAAAGGCCATCCTGGGTGGGAACGCCCGCCGTCTACTGAAGCTCTAGATGGCCGCCATCCGCTCCTTTGTAGCCGTAGAGTTGCCGGAGGCAGTGAAAGCGGCCCTGACAAGACTTCAGGAAGAAGTAAAGACAGGGGGAGGGGGGGTGAAATGGGTGGAGCCCAGGGGCATTCACCTCACCCTCAAGTTCCTGGGATATGTGGATGAGGCGAAAGTCCCCGCCCTGGTCCAGGCCCTCACCCGGGCCTGTGAGGGCTTTGGCCCCTTGGAGGTGGCGCTCAGCGGGCTGGGCGTCTTTCCCAGCCCCTCCCGGCCCCGGGTGGCCTGGGTGGGACTGAGCGGGGGGGTGGAAACACTCCTCCGCCTCCAGGAGGGGGTAGAGAAGGTCCTCTCCCCCTTCGGTTTCCCCCGGGAGGAAAGGGCCTTCACCCCCCACCTCACTATCGCCCGCCTGAGGGAGGGTGTCGCCCCCGACGAGGCCAGGGCCTTCGGCCAGGCTTTCCTCAGAGCCTCCCCCGAGTCCGTGAGCTTCAAGGTGGAGGGGATAAGCCTGATGAAGAGCCAGCTTACCCCTTCCGGGGCCATCTATACCCGCCTGGCCTTCATTCCCTTCCGTGGCCCCTTGTAAAGCCCGGCCTTTTGGGGTATAATCTCCCCCGATTTTGGTTGGGAGGTGGTCTTGTGGAGCAGTTTGTTTTCCCCCGGTGCATAAAGTGCAAGACGGGAGACCTGGTGCCCCTTTCCGACTTCGGTGGCCAGGGGGCAGCCGTCCATTATAAGGCCTGGGTATGCACCAACCCCGATTGCGGGTTCAATATCAAGATACGTAACGGAGACGTCTATATAAACGAGCCCATTATGAGCGGGACTGTCCACACCGCCCGCCCCCGATAGACCCGTAACAGAAATGCCCATCCTCTAGGGCCGTGAGCCTGTCTTTGCTTTGGGCCCAGTCCCCCGGAAGGGTGTTGGACTTCTTTTTTCCTCGCTGGTGTCTTGGCTGCCGGCAGGAGGGGGCCTTCCTCTGCCCTTCCTGCCTGGCTTGCCTGCCCCATCTTCTCCCTCCCCTCTGCCCTCGCTGCGGCCAGCCCCAGGCCCTGGAGACCTGCCCCTTCTGCCGGGAGTGGCGGCTGAGTATTGACACCATCCGCTCCCCTTACTGCTTTGAGGGCCTGGTGCACCAGGCCGTTGTGCTCTTCAAATACCAGAACCTGCGGGCCCTGGCCCCCACCCTGGGCCGCCTGCTCAAAAACTACCTGGACTCCCACCCTCTGCCCTTTGACGCCATCATCCCCGTCCCCCTCCACCCCCGCAGGCAGAGGCAGCGGGGCTACAACCAGGCCGGGCTGCTGGCCCGGGAACTGGGCAAACTCGTGGGGATGCCGGTAGCGCAGGGAGCCATCAGGAGGGTGAAGGCCACCCCGCCCCAGGCCCGGTCCCAAAGGCGGGAGGAGAGACGGGCCAACGTGACCAGGGCTTTCCTCTGCCAGGAAAGGGGCCTGGAGGGCAGGAACTTCCTCCTGGTGGACGATGTCTGCACCACTGGGGCTACCCTTGATGCCTGTGCGCAGGCCCTGAAGAAGGCCGGGGCCAAAGCCGTTTTCGGCCTTACTCTGGCCAGGGAGGTGTAAATCGTGGAGTTTCACATCACCGCTAGAAACCTGGAAGTCACTTCAGAGGTGACGGAATACCTTCAGAAACGCCTTGAGAAGGTCTTCCGCCGCTGGCCAAGGCTCACCCAGGTCAATGCAGAATTGGCACAGGAGGCCACCCGCAGCGCCCAGGACCGCTTTGTGGCCCAGATAACCCTCAATACCACCAGGGGCACCCTCCTCCGGGGGCAGGTGCGGGCCCCTGACCTCTTTACTGCCATTGACCAGGTGGCCGACCTTCTGAAACGGCGGGTGGAGCGCTACAAGGGACGGATTGTGGAGAGGAAGGGGGAGGCCGCTGGAATAGCCCCGGAAGAGGAGGAAGCCCCTCCCACCCCGATAGTAAAGGTCAAGCGTTTCCGCATCAAGCCCATGGACCCGGAAGAGGCCGTGCACCAGATGGAACTCCTGGGCCATGACTTCTTCCTCTTCTTCAACGAAGCCACCCAGCAGTTCAACGTGGTCTACCGCCGTCGTGGTGGCGGCTACGGCCTTATTGAACCGGAGATAGGTTGACGCCCCATGGGGTCTGAGATAGACTAGGGTGAATATGTCTCAGACCAGAGAATGGGCCCGGGAACTCCTGGGGGAAAAGGACCCTGAGGCCTTCCACCTCCTCCAGCAGGAGTTGGAGAGACAGAAGAGGACCATAGACCTCATCGCCGCCGAGAACTATGCCTCCCGGGCGGTGCTGGAAGCCCAGGGCTCTATCTTCACCAATAAGTATGCCGAGGGTTACCCCCGCCAGCGCTACTATGCGGGCTGCGGGGTGGTTGACGAGGCGGAAACCCTGGCCGTAGAGCGGGCCAAGAAGCTCTTCGGTGCCGAGCACGCCAACGTCCAGCCCCATTCCGGGGCCCAGGCCAATATGGCCGCCTATTTTGCCTGCCTCAATCCGGGGGATACAGTCCTGGGGATGGGCCTGGCACATGGGGGCCACCTCACCCACGGCTCCCCGGTGAACTTTTCAGGAAGGCTCTATAACTTTATCCCCTATGGGGTAAGCCGGGAAACGGAGGTTCTGGACTACGCGGAGATAGAGGCCCTCGCCCGCAAACACCGTCCCAGGCTCATCCTGGCCGGGGCCAGCGCCTACCCCCGCCGCCTGGACTTCGCCCGCTTCCGGGCCATCGCCGACGAGGTGGAGGCCCTTCTCCTCGTGGACATGGCCCACCTGGCAGGGCTGGTGGCGGGGGGTGTTCACCCCACACCCACACCCCACGCCCAGATGGTAACCTCCACCACCCACAAGACGCTCCGGGGCCCCAGGGGGGGCTTCGTGTTATGTAAAGAAGAGTTTGCCCGGAAGATAGATGCGGCTGTGTTCCCTGGTATTCAGGGAGGACCGCTGGTGCATGTCATCCTGGCCAAGGCGGTGGCCTTCGCCGAGGCCATGAAGCCGGAGTTCGCTCGCTACCAGGCCAAGGTGGTTGAAAACGCCCGGTCGTTGGCGAGTGAGCTTCAGGGCCTGGGACTGAGGCCGGTCTCGGGGGGCACCGACAACCACCTTCTCCTGGTGGACCTCACCCCGGCGGGGATAACCGGTAGAGAGGCAGAAGAGGCCCTGGAGAGGGCAGGGGTAATGGTGAACCGGAACATGATTCCCTTTGACCCCCGCCCCCCCCAGCAGACTTCCGGCCTCAGGCTCGGCACCCCTGCCATCACCACCCGGGGGATGGGTCTCCCGGAGATGAAGCTCCTGGCCCATCTCATCGCCCGGGTCCTGGCCCAGCCAAAGGACAGACAGGTGGAGGCCCAGGTACGCCAGGAGGTGGAAGGGCTCTGCTCCCGTTTTCCCATCCCGGGCTGGTAGGCGCTTGCCACCCACAAAACCTGTGATATAATGAGGGACGATATCTGAGATGAGAAACTATGAACTGGTGCTGGTGCTAAAGCCTGAGCTCACTGACGAAGCTCAGGAAGGCTTCCTTCAGAAGGTAGCCCGCTGGGTAACGGAAAAGGGCGGAAGCGTTTCCCAGACCGATAAATGGGGCAGAAGGAAACTGGCCTATCCCCTCAAGCAGTTCAAGGAAGGAATATATGTCCTCAGCCGGTTCAGCGCTGAGCCCCCGCTCGTCCGAGAGGTGGAGAAGAGCCTCAGGCTCTCAGAAGAGGTCATGAGGCATCTTGTGGTAAAAGTAGAATAGCGGGGAAATACGGGCAAAGATGGCCAGCTTGAACAAGGTGATTCTTATCGGCAATGTGGGCAATGACCCCGAGATGCGCTACACACCCGATGGGAAACCCGTTACCTCCTTCAACCTCGCCGTCAGCCGCCGTTACACCACCCGGGAAGGGGAGCGGCGGGAGGAGACGGAGTGGTTTACGGTAGTCACCTGGAACCGCCTGGCGGAGACCTGCAACCAGTTCCTGGCCAAGGGAAGGCGGGCCTATGTGGAGGGCCGCCTACGCAGCCGGGTCTGGGAGGGGCAGGACGGCCAGAAGCGCTTCCGCAACGAGGTTATCGCCAACAAGGTGGTCTTCCTGGACCGCCAGCCCGTCGCCCCAGCGTCTGAGGAGGGTGCCCAGGAGGAAGAGACCGAGGAACTCCCTCAAACCTGAAGGGATAGGAAGGAAAGACTTTGCAGAGCCGGAGACCGAGACCAGGCAGGCCCAGGAGGGAAAAGAAATACACCCCCAAGAAGAGGGCCTGTCCCTTTTGTGCCAACAAGGACTTGGCCATAGACTATAAGGACGCGGCCATGCTGCGTCGCTACGTCTCCGATAGGGGCAAGATAGAGCCCCGGCGCAGGAGCGCCGCTTGTGCCCGCCACCAGCGCGCCCTGGCGGCGGCCATCAAGCGGGCCCGTTTCCTGGCCATGTTACCTTATACCCCCGAACATATCCACGGGAGCGGGGGCGTCGGAGCCCGCACCTAGCTCCCCTCGGCCGTGAGCGGGAAGAAAAGAGCAGCCCCAGGCATCCCGAGAGGCTTCAGCCGTCTTGAAAGGGAGAGAGAAAGCCATCGGCTTATCCTTTTCCTCGGCGCTCTTACCATCGCCTCTATCCTGGGGGTGGTGGCCTTTGGATACTATGATTCCCATATCGCCATCCGCACCGAGCCCGTGGCCAGGCTAGAACATCGGGTGCTTACCGCCGGGGAACTGGCCAGGAGGCTCGCCCTGGCCCACCAGCAGGGCCTGGCCACGAACCAGCTCGCCTATTACGCCCCCGCTATCCTGGACGAGATGGTCAATGATGAGTTGGTCAGGGAGGAGGCCAGTCGGCGGGGCCTGGAAGCAAGCCCCGAGGATATAGACCAGGCCCTGCGGGAAAGCCTGGGCCTCAAGGAGGGGGAGGAGGCCAGCCTCCAGGAGCTCTACCTGAAGCGCCTCCAGGAGCTCAAAATGGACGATCAGGAATACAGGGGCTTTCTGGAGATTAACATTCTGCGCCAGAAGCTCACTGATGCCCTTGGCTCTGATATCCCTGAGGAAATGGAACAGGTCAATCCTCTGGTCATCCTGGCAGCGGATGAGGCCACGGCAAGGGCCATCCTGGCCCGCCTGGAGGCGGGAGAGGACTTTTCAGAGCTTGCCAGGAACGAGTCCCTGGACCAGGAAACCAAAGAGAAGGGGGGAGACCTGGGCTGGCTACCCCGGGGCCTCCGGCCCGAGCTGGAGGAGGAGGCCTTTTCGCTGGAGTTGGGAAAGGTGAGCCAGCCAATCTCCACCCCCCAGGGCTATTACCTCATCAAGGTGGTGGGCAGGGAGACCCGCCCCCTGGACCCGGATGCCCTGGAGGCCCTGAAGGCCAAGGTCATGGAAACCTGGCTAAATGAGCAAAAGCAGAAAGTGGTAGATATGCTGGATTCACGAAAGCTTGCCTGGGCGGTGGGGGAGGCCGGGTAATGGAGATAGGTATCGGCCTTCTGGGGCTGGGGGTGGTGGGGAGCGGGGTGGCCCGGGCCCTTGCGGAGAAGTCCCAGGCGCTGGCCCAGGAGGCCGGCTTCCCCCTTGTCCTCAGACATGCCCTGGTGAGAGACCCCAACAAGCCCCGCGCCCTTTCGCTTCCTCGTGGCGTCCTTACCACCCGGGCCCAGGACATCCTGGAAGATGAGAAGGTCCACATTGTGGTGGAGCTTACTGGCGGGGAAGAGCCGGCCGTTAGGTATATGGAGGAGGCTCTCAGGCGGGGCAAGTATGTAGTCACGGCCAACAAGGAGGTCATGGCCAAGCATGGCCCCCGCCTTCTGGACTTGGCCCGTGCCCATGGGGTGGAGGTCCGCTTTGAGGCCAGCGTGGGCGGGGGTATCCCCCTCATCTCACCTTTCCAGCAGGACCTGGCAGCCAACCGGGTCAGCGCCATTCACGCTATCATCAACGGCACCACCAACTACATCCTGACCCGCATGGCTGCCGAGGGGCTGGAATTCTCCCTGGCCCTGAAGCAGGCCCAGGCCCTGGGCTATGCCGAGCCCGACCCCACCAACGATGTGGAGGGCATTGATGCCGCCTATAAACTGGCCATCCTGGCCACCCTGGCCTTTAAGAGCCAGGTGTTGCCCCAGGAGGTGTACCGGGAGGGCATCTCCAGGCTTTCCTACAGGGACTTCCGCTATGCCCGAGAGCTGGGCTTTGCCATCAAGCTCCTGGCCATCGCCAAGGAGCATGACGGGAAGGTAGAGGCCCGGGTCCACCCCGTTCTCCTTTCCCAGGAGGCCCTGCTGGCCAAAGTGGAAGGGGCCTTCAACGCTGTCCAGGTGGAGGGAGACCTGGTGGGCCAGGTCATCTTCTACGGCCTGGGTGCAGGGGCCTTGCCCACCTCCAGCGCCGTCCTGTCCGACATCCTGAACCTGGCCAGGAAAATCACCCAGGGGGTCAAGCCCATAGCCAGCCCACCCATCGGGAGAGAGAAGCCCGTCATCCCCATAGAGAACCTGCGCACCCGCTACTATCTCCGGATGACCGTGGCCGACAGGCCCGGGGTGCTGGCCCAGATATCAAGAGTCCTGGGGGACCTCCAGATAAGCATCGCCTCCGTCATACAAAAAGAGACCGATGAGCGGGCGGGGGTGGCGGAGATCGTCATCATGACCCATACTTCTCTCGAGGCCTCGGTGCGCGAGGCCCTCGAGCAGATGGCCCGGCTGGGAGTGGTGAAAGAGGTCTCCAATTTCATCCGGGTGGAGATATGAAGCAGGGCATCATTCTCCGCTATAAGGACCTTCTGCCCGTCATCCCCGGGACTCTCCACTTCACCCTGGGGGAGGGGGACACCCCCCTCCTGCGCTCGGGGAAGCTGGAAAAGGAGCTGGGGGTGGGAGAGCTCTATTTCAAGCTGGAGGGGTGTAACCCCACCGGCTCCTTCAAGGACCGGGGGATGGTCATAGCTGTGGCCAAGGCGATGGAGGAGGGGAGTTCTGCCCTCGTCTGCGCCTCTACGGGCAACACCTCGGCCTCCGCCGCCGCCTATGGAAGCCGGATGGGCTTGAGGGTCATTGTCCTGGTGCCCCAGGGAAAGATAGCCCAGGGCAAGCTGGCCCAGGCCGTCGTCTACGGGGCCCAGGTGGTGGCCATTGAGGGCAGTTTTGATGACGCCTTCTGTGTTGTCCAGGCCCTGGCCAAGAAACACCCCGTCACCCTGGTCAACTCTCTCAACCCCTACCGCCTGGAGGGGCAGAAGACCGCCGCCTTTGAGATTGTGGACCAGCTAGGGGAGGCCCCGGACTATCTCTTTATCCCGGTGGGAAACGCCGGGAACATCACCGCCTACTGGAAGGGCTTTGTGGAATACAGGAGGCTGGGAAAAGCGGGAAAGGCCCCCCGGATGATGGGCATCCAGGCGGAAGGGGCCGCCCCCATTGTGCGGGGCCATCCCATCGCCGACCCCCAGACCATAGCCTCGGCCATCAGAATAGGCAACCCCGCCCACTGGCAAAATGCTCTCAAGGCCAGGGAGGAGTCCGGTGGGGTCATAGATATGGTCAGCGATGAGGAGCTCATGGGGGCCTATCGAAAGCTGGGGAGCGAGGAGGGCATCTTCGGCGAGCCGGCCTCGGCTGCCTCGCTGGCAGGGCTCATAAAGCTCAGGGAGAGACTGGACCTGGGGGAAAAGAGGGTGGTCTGTGTTATCACCGGCCACGGCCTCAAGGACCCCCAGGCGGCCCTTTCCCTTTCCCCCACACTCCCCCATTTCCCCCCGCGCCTGGACCTGGTGGAAAGAACTCTGGGCTGGAAATAGGAGTCTAGCGTGAGTAAGAAGACCAGCTTTGATGTCGGCAAGTTCTACCAGCACTATCCCCGCATAGCCGTCATCGTTACCGCCCGCTCCGGGGAAAAGGAGAACGCCATGGCCGCGTCCTGGAATAGCCCCCTCTCCATGGACCCTCCCCTCTTCGGGGTGGGTATCTCTCTCAAGCGCTTCACCTATAAGCTTATCCTGGAGAGCGGGGAGTTCGGGGTCTGCTTTGTCCCCATGGAGAAGGCCAAGCTCATCGCCGAGGTGGGGGCCACAAAGGGGGCGGAGACGGACAAGTTCAAGACCCTTAAGATTGCCCGGGAAAAGCCTGTCCGGACCTCGGTCCCCCTCCTCAAGGACGCCTATCTGTCCTACGAATGCAAGGTGGAAGCCCACTACACCATGGGCGACCACGAGTGGTTTGTAGGGAGGATTCTGGCCGTCCATCAGGAGGAGGGGAGCCTGACTGATAAAGAGCTTCTAGACCTGAAGCGGGTAAGGCCGGCCTTGTACCTGGGGGCGGAGCACTATGTTACCGCCGCCCCGGAAAGCCTGCTCTTTATTGACCGCGAGCCTATCCGGAAGAAATATGGGGGAGGACCAGGTGGTGGACGAAAGGAGAGTTGAGAAGGCTGTCCGAGAGCTTATCCTCGCCATCGGCGAGGACCCCCAGAGGGAGGGGCTGAAGGACACACCCAGGCGGGTGGGGGAGATGTATGCCGAGCTCTTCCGCGGCCTGGATGTGGACCCCAAGGAGGAGCTGACCGTTGGATTTGAGGAGGACCACCGGGAGATGGTCATCCTGCGGGATATTCCCTTCTACTCCATGTGCGAGCACCATCTCCTTCCCTTCTACGGGGTGGCCCATGTGGGCTATATCCCCAATGAGAACGGCCGGGTGGTGGGGGCCTCCAAGCTGGCCCGGGTGGTGGATACCCTGGCCCGCCGCCCCCAGCTCCAGGAGCGCTTCACCCGCCAGGTGGCAGATACCATTGTGGAGGCCCTTGTGCCCGAGGGCGCAGCCGTCATCGTGGAGGGAGAGCACCTGTGTATGGTCATGCGGGGGATAAAGAAGCCGGGTAGCTTCATCATAACCTCAGCCATGAGGGGCCTCTTCCGCCGCCGTGCCGCCACCCGCGCCGAGTTCCTGTCGCTGCTAAGACGCTAGGCCAGCTCCAGGTAGTCTCTTGTCTGTTGGCCCCGGCTGCTGACGAAGCAGCTTGTTGCGCACCCGTATTGACTCAGCCCTATCCCGGGACTACACTTGGCTGTCGTCGGGATGAGAGTCCGAAGAACTAGAGGAGGTGTAGGTATGGAGAGTCCATCCCGGTACAAGCGCTCAGCGGAGCACATACTCATTCGTGTTCTGGCGATGGCATTCCTGATTGTCGGCGTTGTCACCGCAGCTCTAGATGCAACATTTGGCGGTTTCACTCCAATCATGTGGTTTCTCCTGGGCCTTGCTTCGCTCCTGGTCGCGACCTGCACCGAGGTACTCAGGATAGCGGACTTGCTGGAGAAAAAGAAATAGACGCTGTGCGCCGCCACCCGCGCTGAGTCCCTGTCCCTTTTGCGCCGATAAAGCCGCTGGGGTTACCCCGCAGAGGGTCCATCGTTCACACACCTCTTTACATCCTGCGCATGTGCGCCTATGATGTCGGTGTCAACTAGGGCGGCAGAGAGATAAGCATCCCTGTCAGTAATGACAGCGAAAGTCACAAAGAGGAGGGAACAGATGCTATGAAACGTATGCCCATGATTTCACCGGTTATCATTCTCCTTCTATTCTTCAGTCTTATCCCACTGGTAGGTTGCGCTGCCCCCCCGGGAAGCCAAACGGATAAACTCATCTCCGACCTCAAGGGAGCCGGTGCCGAAGTGCAAATGGGCGGCACACTTCAACAGTCCTTCTTCACCGTAGAGGCCAGGATTCTGAAGGTGAACGGGGAGGATGTGCAGGTTTTTGAATATCCGTATGCCAGCACGGCAGATGCGCAGGCGGCACGGGTTTCCAATACCGGCAGTACTGTAGGTACCTCAATGATTAGCTGGGTCAACACTCCCCATTTCTTCAAGAAGAGCGGGCTGATTGTGCTGTATGTGGGGAAGAACCAGTCCATTCTGGATACCCTGAAGAAGGTGCTTGGACAGCAGTTTGCCGGGGGCTAGACCGACGGACTGTGCCAATAGCTACAGATAGGCCAGGGCAGACTAATTAGCGTGCCCAGAAAACGCGCCGCCACGCGCGCCGAGTTCCTCTCCCTGCTGCGAAGATAGCGAATTCTTCCCGGGGAGCTTCCTAACTAGAACTGGAAGGCCGTCGGCTCCAGACGAGCCACAGCACCAGAAGCAGGGGGCCCAATATGAGGATGAGCCTGGGGCTAAGCCGGAAGGCTACGGCTACAATAACTACTGCCACTGGCAGGAGCCACCAGGGTAGCCTCCGCCCCAGGGGTGCCCCCGAGGCTGGATGTCCATGAAGGCTGCCGGCACGACGCATGTCGTAGGCTTGCCTCTTCTCCTGGTTTGACAGAACCTCGTAGGCAGCGTTCAGCAGCTTCATCCTCTCAGAGGCCCCAGGGGAGGGGGCCACGTCCGGGTGGTACTTGGCCGCCAGGCGGCGATAGGCTGCCTGGATGACCTCCCTCTCCGCCTGGGGGTCTACCTGGAGGACGGCGTAGTAGTCGGGCTCCTGCTTCACTTACCTTTCTCTGCGGGCACCTGAGAACTGGCCAGGTACCTGAACAGCTCTGAATCGGAGCTGAGCACCAGGGTAGTTTGCTGGGCCAGAAAGTTCTTGTAGGCCTCCAGCGTTCTCAGGAAGCTGTAGAACTCCGCATCCTGCTCAAAGGCCTGGGCGTAGATGGCGGTGGCCTGGCCATCGCCTTCCCCCATCAGCTTTTGGCTCTCGGCATAGGCCCCGGCAGCGATGATGGTTGCCTCCTTATCGGCATCAGCCCTCACCTTGGCTGCCAGTTCGGCGCCCTCAGCCCGATACTGAAGAGCGATGCGCCCACGCTCGGCCTTCATCCTGTCGAAGACACTGGCCTGGACCTCGCTGGGGAGGTCAGCCCTCTTTATCTTGACATCCACCACCCCAATACCGAACTCGGTAGCCTTCACCCGGACCCTCTCGCTGACCTTGTCCATTATGGGCCCGCGCTGGGCGGAGACTATGTCGACAAAATTGTATTTGGCCAGCTCATCCCTCAATTCGGAAAGGACGATAGGTTCCAACCGGGCCAGGGCACCCGCTTCATTGGCCACAGTCTTGAAGAACTGGAGAGGGTCCTCAATTCGCCACCGGGAAACCGGGTCCGTCACCACCCGCTTCTTATCCAGGGTGAGATACTCGCCGGGCTTGATATCACTTGTTAGCACCCGCTTCTCGTACGTTGTTGCCTGCTGATAGAAAGGGACCTTGAAATGCAGCCCGGGCTCCGTCACTGTCCTCACATGCCTTCCGAACTGAAGGACAAGAGCCTGCTGCGTCATATCCACGCTAAAGAGCGATTGACGCAGCACTACCAGGGCTAGTATTACAAGGATTGCCACGATAACAGTTTTTTTTGTCATGGTCCTTACCTCCCCAAACGCTCGCTATTTCTTCTCGCCGGCCGGGGGGGCCTGGGGCAACCCCTCTTGGGGCAACGCCTGGCCGGGGATAGCTCCTAGCGGCAAGAAGGGCAACAGGTTGGATGCTATCTCGGGGTCGATGATAATCTTGTCTATCCCGGACAGGAGCATTTCCAGGGTTTCCAGGTAGAGGCGCTGCCTGGTTACATCCTGAGCCTTTTGATACTCGCTAAGCACCTCCAGGAATTTCTCGGCATCACCCTGGGCCCGCAGTATACGCTGCTCCTTGTAGGCTTCAGCCGCCTTCACCGTCTGTTCGAACGCCCCTCTGGCCCTGGGCACTATATCTGCCTGGTAGCCTTCGGCCTCGCGGACGAGCCGCTCTCTGTCCTCCCTGGCCCGGACCACCTCGTGGAAGGCGTCCCTAACCTCCCTGGGGGCATCGACCTCTTGTAGCTGGACCGCGGTTATGGCGACGCCGGACTGGTAGTCGTCCAGCAGCCTCTGCAGAAAGGATTTGGTCTGGTCCTGGACCTCAGCCCTGCGCTCAGTGAGGACATCGTCGATAGGGGTATTGCCTACCGCGCTGCGAAGGGCCACCTCGGTAGCACCCTTGACAACCCTGGGCACATCCCGCACATTGAACAGAAATTGCGAGGCATCCAGCACCCGGTACTGCACTATGACGTGCACATCAACGATGTTCTCGTCCTTGGTGAGCATCAATGCCTCACCAAGGACTTCTTGAAACTGCCCGGGCCTTACCTCCTGAAACCCGATGCTCAATCTCCTTACCTCGGCCAGGTCTACCACCGTTGCTCTTTGGATTGGCCAGGGTAGGTGATAATTCAGTCCGGCGCCGGTCTTGGCCACCTCTCGGCCAAACTGCCTCACCACGCCCTGGGAGCCTGGCCCTACCGTGTACATCCCAGAGGCCAGCCATATCACTATCAGGATGCCTAGCCCGACCAACCACATTTTTCTGAGGCCTCGGCTACTCAGACTGCGCCAGATTTCTCCCAGGTCGGGCAATTCTCCCCCCGGTTGCCTGGGCCCCCCTTTTTGCCATGCCATTTTACCCAGCCTCCTTTCTACAATACTTTAAGGGCAGTTCTCCCTCTGCGTGCTTCGTGACTGGAATGGGCGTAGCCCTTTTACAGCCTCAGCCCTTCTAGCAGGGTGATGAAAAAGGGGTGAACAGCCGGAAATCAACCCCAATTTCGTATCTGGACGACGGGCTATTCTGGGCAGAATCAGGGTTTTTCAGCACCCTGCTAGGACTCCCTTTATTCAATCGGGGCTACAATCCTCGTATAATGGTAAGGTGTTGCCCATAGACTGTCAACTCCTCTGCTGAGACAAATCCTGACCTTGTCCCAGATTGGCACCCTTTACCCCGTTAGCCCTCGGGGACTACTCTGCCCTGTTGAAGGACCGGATGGCCAGGGTTACCATGAGGAGGCCGAAGAGGGCCACCACCACCGCATCCTGCCAGATGGTCATGGGGTGGCCGAAGAGGGTGAGGGGGGGGATTGTCCCCCCCAGCATGTGCTGCCTCACGGAGTCCACCCCGTAGGCCACGGGGTTTATCCTCACCACCACGCCCAGCCAGGCGGGCAGCTCCCTCCCCACCGGGAAGAAGACCCCGGAGAGGAAGACCATGGGCATCACGACCATCTGGTTGACGACAAAGAAGCCCTCCATGGTCCTCATCCGGCTGGCCAGCAGGACCCCCATCGCCCCCAGAGACGCCGCCAAAAGGAACATCAGGGGGAGGAGCCCCAGCACCAGGCCCACGGAAAGTCTCATGCCCAAAAGTGGGGCCAGGGCCAGCATCAACGCCCCCTGGGTCAACGCCAGGGTAGCCCCGCCCAGGGTCTTGCCTATGACTATGGAGGCC
The DNA here is from genome assembly GCA_018825785.1 of Chloroflexota bacterium. Taxonomy (NCBI): domain Bacteria; kingdom Bacillati; phylum Chloroflexota; species Chloroflexota bacterium. The sequence continues at coordinate 58,359 of JAHKAY010000002.1, forward strand.
CGGCTCACCGGTGCCACCAGCACCTCTTTCAGGAACCCCACCTCCCTCTCCCACACCACTGAGACCCCGGAGGTGAAGGCCGAGAGGAGGACCGTCATCCCCAGGAGCCCCGGGAATAGGAACTGGGTGAAGTTGGTGCCCCCCCCAAACACCCCCATGGCCCGGGTAAGCCCAACGCCGAAGACCACCAGGAAAAGGAGGGGGGAGACCAGCTGCCCCATGAGCCGGACCCGGTCCCGCCGGAGCCGGAGCATCTCCCGGTACCAGATTACATAGACCGCCCTCAGGTCAGCCAAGCCGTGCCATCCTAGCCCCTTCGCCCCCGCCTCCGGGCACGGCGGGCCCATGTCTTCATCCCCTCGGTGGCATCCGCCTCCCTGTCCCTAAGGTCCCGCCCGGTGAGCTTGAGGAAGACGTCGTCCAGGGTGGGCCGGCGGACGGTGATGGAGAGGACAGGTGTCTTGAGGCGGGAGATGAGGGCCGGGACGAACTCGCTGCCCCGGGCCACCTCAAAGGAAAGCTCTTGCCCATCCCGCAGGGCTTGAATATGGAATTGCTCCCCTATCTCCCGGGCCGCCTTCTCGTTGGAGGCGGTGCGCAGGCGGATGATGTCCCCGCCCAGCTTGTCCTTCAAGGCCTCGGGGGTCTCCAGGGCCACCAGCTTCCCGTCGTCGATGATGGCGATGCGGCTGGCGTTCTCCGCCTCGTCCATGTAGTGGGTGGTGAGGAAGATGGTGATATTCTCCTGCTTTCTCAAGGCGTGAATATACTCCCAGAGGCGGGCGCGGGTCTGGGGGTCCAGGCCCAGGGTGGGCTCATCCAGAAAGAGGAGCCGGGGACGGTGGAGGAGGCCCCGGGCCAGCTCCAGCCGCCGCCTCATCCCGCCGGAGAACGTGCGGACGACGCTGTTCCGCCGCTCCCAGAGCTCCACCATCCGCAGCATCTGCTCAATCCGCTGCCTCCTCACCTGGGCAGGGACCTGATAGACCTGGGCGTGGAACTCCATATTGTCCATAGCCGTCAGCCGGTCATCCAGGCTGGGGTCCTGGAAGACCAGGCCGATGCACCGGCGGACCTGGCGGGGACTTTTAACCACATCATAGCCGCAGACCGTGGCCGTCCCCGCGGTGGGGCGGAGCAGGGTGCAGAGCATATTTATGGTGGTGGTCTTCCCCGCCCCGTTGGGGCCAAGAAAGCCAAACACCTCCCCAGCTTCTACTTGAAGGTCCACCCCTTTTACAGCCCAGAAGTCGCCAAAACGCTTGCCCAGGCCCCGGGCCTCAATTACCGTTGCCATATCTAGGCCAGGTAGAGCCTCCGCCCCAGCCTCAGGAGCCAGGAGGGGAGGGGCTCCAGGATGGGGAGCAGCCGGTAGACCCCATAACTGGTGAGGATGCCGATGACCGCCCCCCCCAGGACATCCAGAGGGTAGTGGATGCCCACATAGACCCGGGAGAAACCGTAGAGGGAGGCAATGGCCAGGGCTATCACCCCAGTTTTCCTGTTCCCCAGGAAGATGGCGGTGGCCAAGATGAAGGCCACGGCCGTCCCATTGCTGGGAAAGGAGGAGTCAAGGGGTCGGTAGAAAATGAGCCTGACGGGGAGCTCGGTGAAAGGGCGGGGCCGGTAATAGATGAAGTTCATCAGCTTTATGAGGCCGTCGCCCAGACCCAGTGCTCCCACCCCTGCCAGGAGGGCCAGCGGGACCCTTCTTGTGCCCGGGCTGGCGAACCAGAGCCAGAGCAAAAAGAGAGAAAGGACCACCGGCACCAGGTAGTCATTGGCCACCGCTTTGAGCGCCCAGTCCAGGGGCCCGTTTTGCCCAGCCCAGCCGTTTATGTGAAGGAAAAGGGCCCGCTCAGCTCCCATCCTTTTGCCTCCCCTCCGAGAGGGCCTGGAAGTAGGTCCTGTCCTTCAGCGCCACGAGGCCCCTTTCACCTTCTTTCCCCTGGCCGAGGCCCCGCCTCAGCCAGGAGGAGAGGGCCAGGGTGACCGCCAGGGCCGAAAGGGCCCCCGCCACAAAGAGATAGCTCTGCTGGAAGCCTTCTACGCCCCGCACATTGCGGTCCATGGGCAGGAAAAAACGGGCAAAGGCGATAAGGACCAGCAGGATAGCGCACACCCGGCCTGTGAGCGGGTTTGGGAAGAACCACAGGCCTCGCAAGCCCCCCTCCACCGCCGCCGCCTGGATTACCCCCAGAGCGGCGAGGAAGACAAGAAGCCAGTATTCAAAAGCCAGGGGCATTTTCCCTGCCTTTTATCAGGTGCGGGCCAGCTTTCGGTAGCAGGGCAGACACCATTCCCTATACTTGGGAACTTTGCCCCGGATGATATCAAAGTAGATGGTCATCAACCGGCGGGTGGTGGGGCCTATTTTCCCGGTCCCTACGGGCCGGTGGTCAATCTCCAGGACTGGTACCAGATGGGAAAGGGTGCCGGTGAGGAAGACCTCGTCGGCAATATAGAGCTCGCTCCGGTCCACCGGCCTCTCCTCTGTCTCCAGCCCCAGTTCCTCCTTGGCCAGCCGGAGGACGGTGTCACGGGTGATGCCCATGAGGATATTGTCTGTAGAGCCGGGGGTGACCACCCTGTTCCCGGAGATAAGGAGGATATTGTTCCCCGTGCCCTCGGAGACATGGCCATCCACATTGAGCATGATGGCCTCGTCATAGCCATTTTCTACCGCCTCGGTCTTGGCCAGGGAGCTGTTGATGTAGATACCGGTGACCTTGGCCCGGGGTGGGACCATGGAATCATCAATGCGCCGCCAGCTGGAGCTGCCGGCTTTTATCCCCTTCTCCACATCCAGGTAGTGGGGAGGGGGGTTCACGGTGAGGAAAAAGTCGTCCTCCAGGCCGTGGAGCTTGGGCCCGATGGTCTCGGAGCTCTTATACGCAAAGGGGCGGATGTAAACATCCTCTTTGAGGCCGCTCCTCTCCACCAGCTCCTGGGTGAGCTCGCAGAGCTCATCCACCGAGAAGGGCAGCTTGAGTTTCATAATGCGACAGCTCTTGTGGAAGCGGTCATAGTGGTCCCTGGCCCGGAAGAGGAAGACCTGTTTCTCCTCCTCGTTCCAGTTGCCGCGGATGCCCTCAAAGCAGGCCGTGCCGTAGTGGAGGGCATGGGTCATGATGCTTATGCGGCACTCGGAAATGGGTGAGAACTGCTTCTTGAAATAAGCCAGAGGCGGCATAGGCCTCTCCTTTCCCCTCCTGAAAAAATCAGACAAATCATAATGGCTTGACAAGGCAAAAGCAAGCCCCTCGGACCGCAGGTCCGGCCTCACCGGCCGGGCCCAGGGGTGGAGAGGAGGTGGTCGCTCTTGTTTTGCCACCCGGTGTCTTTTGCGCCGGGCACAGCTCTAAACAAGGGGAACCACCTTACCGGGAAGAAGGTACCCCCGCGGCCCCCGCTATGTCCTGGCTGGCAATCGGGTGCCGAGGACTCTACCCTGTCACAGCCACCGGAACCGAGCCGTCAACTGGCCGCCCCCAGGGTGAGGATGTACTGGTAGACCTTGTCGAAGTCCGCATCACTTAGTTGTCCAGGTGGGATGGGGGGCATGAGGGGAGGGGGGTTCCTCATGACCCCAAGGAGGGACTCCTTTGTTCTCCCCAGCAGGGGAGGGGCACCGGTAGCCGCGATCCCCTTGCCATTGGCTCCATGGCAGGTAGCACAGGTTAGGCTATAGAGCCGCCTTCCCTCCTCCAGACTGGACGCAGGGGTAGAGGTGGGGGTAGCTGTTGGCGTAGGGGTAGGTGTTGGAGCAATGGTGGGCGTCGGACTCGGGTTGGGCGTAGAAGAAGGCGTAGGCGTTGGGGTAGGCGTGAGGTTTGCAGCAGAGGTAGGACTGGCAGTAGGTGTTGAGATAGGAGTCGGCATCCGGGTAGGCGTGGGGGTTGGGGTGGTCCCCCGGCCACAGGCAGCCCCCAGCAGCACTATACTGGCAACCACCCCGGACAGGACCCATCTCCGCAATGCCATAGCCCCCCCTTTCAACCTTTTCTTAGTCTGGATATCCTCGCCTGCCAGGGAGCAAAACGGGCGTTTCCTGGTAAGGCCCCGCAATACTCGCTTACGCCATATGCTATGGCACGGCGTACCTGCTGTCAAGTTCGTTCACACGTTCACTACATTTGGGACGCTTTGACCCCGGGGGCGCTGGTCAAGGGCAGCCTGGTTGGCGGGTATCATCAAAACTGCAGGAGCCCAGAGATTTGGGTAACCGTTGCCGCTATGTTGTACATTGCATGAAGGACTATGGCGGCGATGAAGAATTTCCAGTTTCCAGACAAAAACGGGACCTCTCCGCGGACCGATGCCAGGAGCCTCTGGTTGATACCAAAGCCGACGATGAAGCTGGCAATGGTGTGCACGGCCAGAGGCACGGTGAAACGATAGAGCACAAACGCTCCGCTGTGTTCGGGAGAGTAGACGGTCAGGTAGATGATATTCTCAATGATAGCGAAGGAGATGCCACCCAGGGCTGCTAGATATGCCGTATAGAGCCGGTTTCTGAGGAGATGGGGCCACTTCCCCAGGAGCAGGTAGACGCCCGAGGGCTTCAGCCCCTCTTCCACTATGGGAGCAGCTACAAAGGCCACCAGGAGGCCCGCGCGGACTTCCTCAATAAAGGCCCCCAAAATCCCGAAAAGGCCCCCCCCGAGCGCTAGCGCCGCGGCAAAGAGGTGCGACGCAGGGTATCGGCTATTGCTGTCCGCTGAAGGGAGGATATTCGTCCCGCAGCAAGCCCATGTAGGCCGTAACCCGCATGGTCCAGCGCTGGTACCCTACCACGAAGTCGAACAGGCCCCTGGGGTACTGCCCCGTGAACAGGATAACCCAGAAGGCAATGAAGGTCACGACGCTGACCGCGATGGCATAGAGATAAAGGAGTATGCCGTGGGGAATGCCGACGTAAAGCCAACCCAGGAAGACCTTGAGGAGCAGCGTGCCACGAGACAGCCTCTGGGGGTAGGCTATGTCCAGGGTTACTGGCCTTGCCACAACTGGGGGTTGAGCCATTGAGCACCTCCAAACGCGAGTGAGTGGGGGTTGCGAGCCATTGACAGGCTCGTTGCGACCAGAAAAATACTAGTCGCGGGCTTATAGGATGTCAATCCCCCAGGGCCTGCCCCGGGACCTGCCCCGGGACCTGCCCCGGGACCTGATAGAATAGGGGCATGGAGCTAAGATACGGGGTTGATCTGGAGGGGGCGACGGAGTTCCAGAGGCGGGTTTTGGGGGTGGTGGCGCAAATCCCCTATGGGGAGACCCGGAGCTACTCCTGGGTGGCGGAGAGGGCGGGGGGCTCGCCCCGGGCGGTGGGGCAGGCCCTGGCCCGGAACCCCTACCCCCTCCTCATCCCCTGCCATAGGGTGGTGAAAAAGGACGGGGGCCTGGGGGGCTACACTGGGGGGGCGGACCTGAAAAGGAAGCTCCTGGAGCTGGAAAGGGAGGCCGTGGGCCACCACCCGCTTGCAAGAATAACGCAGAATTTAGCCAGTTGCTTGCAAGGATTCCCAACTGTAATGTGTTCCATAAGCAAAAGATGATGTATCATTGCGTTAATGATTAGTACTGAAGTAGAATTTAGGACATAGCGGCGCCCACCGCTAATTAGAACACCTCTAAAATCATGAAGAAATGACATCAACAAAGAAGCCGAACTTATATACCAGGTATCCGTTATCAAGTGTCCTTATTTATGATGGCACCACAGTGGTTCATTATGTACTTGGTGGAATAGGGATAATCCTCGGCTATGGAACATGGATAGGCTATCTGCTGGGTTCACTTTACCTGGCGTTCTCATTCCTGGAGATGTATGTGCATATGCCGCTGAAAGTGTGCTGTAATTGTGTCTATTATAAACTGGAAAATTCTCTATGCATATCGGGCTTGAACTTAGTGTCAAGGAAAATCGCAAAGGAAGGAAGCGTGAAGGCCTTCCCAAACCGTGCCAGGGGTCCGTTGTGCCCCAACAACCTGTACATAGCCAGTCTAGCTATTCCTATCATCGCGATAATACCGGCACTAGTTCTGAACTTTTCCTTGCCCGTGCTGGTCATATTACTTATTATAGTGGGACTGCTTTTATTTCGTTTCTTTGTTATCTTTACCAAGATTGCTTGCGCTCACTGCCGGGCACAAAACATTTGCCCCCAGGCTCAGTCCATGGGTTTTGGCAAGAAATAGCTAGCATGGGCGGGAAACAAGCAACCGCTGCAAGTCCGGTATTAGCCCCTTCTTCTCAAATAAAAGTTCGGGAACTGTTCCGAAGGGCCCGCCTCAGGGCCTCCGGGGGGCAAGGGCGAGGCTGAGGGCCCCCAGCACCACCAGCCCCGCCCCGATGAGGAAGACGGGGCGGAAGCCGATGTGCTCGGCCAGAAAGCCCCCTGCCAGGGGCCCCACTATCCAGCCCAGGGACCAGGTCCTCTCATAGACCCCCATTGCCCAGCCCCGCTCCTCTCTGGGGGCCATATCGGCCACCAGGGCAGGGGCGGTGGCCCCCAGGGCAGCCCAGCTCGCCCCCTCCAGGGCCTGGACGGCGAAGGCCTGAGTGAAGTGGCTCAGGAAATAGTAGAGGGAGAAGGCCCCGGCGAACCCCACCATAGAGAAAAGCAAAACCCGCTTCCTGCCTATCCTGTCCCCCAGCCTCCCCAGGCGAGGGGCCAAGAGGGCCCCCGCCACAGCCCCCGTCATATAGATGAAACCTATCTGGGAGGGTGAGGCCTGGAGTTCCTGGCTGATATAGAGGGGAAGGATAGAATAGACAATCCCGGTGCACAACATCAGGGGGAAGATGCGAGCACAGAGCAGGTAGAAAGACCTCTTTTCCAATTTCCTCCTCCCTATTCCAGGCGGATTAGCTCCTCGCCCAGGAGGCTGACAAGGCGCTGGTGAAAGGTGGAGGAATACTCCACCCTTTCCAGGAGCTGGAAGCGCTTCAGGACCTCGCCGTTTCTTGTCAGCACCAGACGGACCTCCATCTCCCCCGGGAACTGGCGCAGGAGGTCCCTTGCCTGAATGAGTAGGGCCTCCTCCCCGGTGGCCTCCATCTCCAGGACCAGCCTTTTCGGTTGGGGGGCCTGAGGGGCCCTGCCCGCCTCAAAAGGCTCCACCTGCTGGCAGACCAGGCCCGCCCGGTTCTCCCTCACCTTGACCTTCCCCCGGACCAGGAGCCGGCTCCCCTCCTGCCACAGGGCCCTGGTGCGGGCGTAGACCTCCGGCCAGCAGGTTATGTCAACCCTGCCCCCCAGGCCTTCCAGGGTGGCGCTGAGGAAGGTTTTCCCCTCCCGGGTGGTCCTCTCCTGGAGCTCGCTGACCATCCCCGCCACCTCGACCGTCTGCCCTTCCTGGCTTTCGTCCACCTCCCAGATGAAGGGGGCCTTCTCCTCCGGGGCCAGCCCGGCCAGGGGGTTGGAGGTAAGCCACACCCCCAGAAGCTCCTTCTCCCAGTCCCGTTTTTCCGTGGCAGAGAGGGGCACCGGCTCCATCTCCAGGGAGGAGAGGGGCACTGCTACCCGCTCCCCAAAGAGGTCAAACATGCTGACCTGGCCTGTATCCCTCAGCTTCTGCTCCCGGTGGGCCAGAGACAGGATGCGGTCCAGGTTCTGGAGGAGGGCTCCTCTATCCCCCAGGCATTCCAGGGCCCCCGCCCGGATGAGGCTCTCCAGCACCCTCTTGTTTATCCCCCTCAGGTCGGCCCGCCGGCAGAGGTCCTCCACCGAGGCAAAGGGACTCCCTTCAGCCCGGGCCTTGAGGATGGGCTCCAAAGCCCCCTCCCCCACATTCTTTATCGCCGCCAGGCCAAAGCGGATTGACTCCCCTTCCAGGCTGAACTGGGCCTGGCTCTTGTTTATGTCCGGGGGCAGGACAGGGATGCCCAGGCGCTGGCAGTCGGCGATGGCCGAGGCTGTCTTTTCCTGGTCCCCGGTGTGGGTGATGAGCAGTGCAGTCATATACTCGGCAGGGAAGTTGGCCTTGAGATAGGCGGTCTGGTAGGCCAGCATGGCATAGCTCACGCTGTGGGCCTTGTTGAAGGCGTAGCCGGCGAAGGGCTCTATAAGCTGGAAGACCTCCTGGGCCACCTCTGGTGGGATGCCCTTCTTCTCCGCCCCCCGGAGGAAGTTGTGCTTTTCCTTCCTCATCGTTTCGGCTATCTTCTTCCCCATGGCCTTGCGGAAGATGTCTGCCTGGCCCAGGGTATAGCCCGCCAGGGCCTGGACAATAAACAGGACCTGGTCCTGGTAGACGATGACCCCGTAGGTCTCCTCCAGGATGTCCCTCAGGGCATCGTGGGGATAGACCACGGGCCGGCGGCCGTGTTTGGCCTCAATAAAGGTGGGGATGTGCTCCATAGGGCCGGGGCGGTAGAGGGCTACCATAGCGGCGATGTCCATGAAATTCGTGGGCTTCAGCTCCTTGATATAGCGCCGCATCCCCGCCCCCTCCAGCTGGAAGACCCCCACCGTCTCCCCTGAAGCCAGCAGGGCGAAGGTCCTGGCATCGTCCAGGGGAAGGCGCTGGAGGTCAATGTCAGTCCCCCGGTTCTCTCTTATGAGCTCTTTGACCCGGGCCAGGACGGTGAGGTTGGCCAGGCCCAGGATGTCCATCTTTAGCAGGCCCAGCTGGGCGATGTTGTCCATGGCATACTGGGTCATGACCACGTCCTTGTTCCCCCGCTCCGCCCGCTGGATGGGCATGAAATTGATGAGGGGCTCCGGGGAGATGACCACCCCGGCGGCGTGGGTGCTGGCGTGTCTTACCGTGCCCTCCAGGCGGCGGGCGGAGTCCACCAGGCCCTTTATGGCCTCGTCCTGCTGATAGAGCTGGGCCAGTTCCGGCCGTTCGGCCACGGCCCGCTCCAGGGTCATCCCTGGGGCGTAGGGGATAAGGCGGGCAATGCGGTCCACCTGGCCGTAGGGCATGCCCAGGGCCCGGCCCACATCCCGGAGGGCGGCCCGGGCCCCCATGGTGCCGAAGGTGATAATCTGGGCCACCCGGTCGGGGCCATACTTCCGGGTGATATAGGCAATGACCTCATCCCGGCGGTCGTCCTGGAAGTCCAGGTCAATATCCGGCATCTCCCGCCGCTCCACATTGAGGAAACGCTCAAAGACCAGCCGCTTTTCCAGGGGGTCTATCTCGGTCACCCCCAGACAGTAGAGGGCCAGGCTGGAGGCAGCGCTCCCCCTTACCCCGAAGAGGATGCCGTTATTCCGGGTGAAGTGGGCCAGGTCCCCCACCACCAGGAAGTAGGGGGCAAAGCGGGTCTTCCTGATGACCTCCAGCTCATACTGAAGGCGGCCTTCCTGCTCCGGGGTGGGGTGGGGGAAGCGGCGGTGGAAGCCCTCCCAGCAGAGCTGGGCCAGGTATTCATCGGGGCGGAGCCCCTGGGGTGTTTCCACAGGCGGGAGGTGGACCTTCCCAAAATCCAACTCCAGGTCGCACTTCTCCGCTATCTCCTCGGTGCTGGCTATAGCCTGGGGGACCTCGGAGAAGAGTTGGACCATCTCCTGGGGGCTCCGCAAGTAGAAATAGTCCCCCGGCATCCGCAGCCTCTTTTCATCGTGGACGGAGGTATTGGTCTGGATGCAGAGGAGGAGGTCCTGGGCGGGGGCATCTTCCTTCATAACATAGTGGCAGTCATTGGTAGCCACCAGTGGCAGGCCCAGCTCCCGGCTCATGCTCACCAGCTCCTTGTTCAGGGCCTCCAGCTCGGGGATGGGGTGGGGCTGGAGCTCCAGGTAGAAGTCCCCGAAGACCTCCTGGTGCCAGCGTGCGGCATTCCTGGCCTCCTCCCTTCTCCCCTCCAGGATGAGCCTGCCCAGTTCCCCCCGGAGACAGGCGGAGAGGGCTATAAGGCCCTGGTGGTGTTCCTCAAGGAGCTTCTTGTCCACCCGGGGCTTGTAGAAGAATCCCTCTAGGTGGGCGGTGGTCACCAGCTTTATCAGGTTCTGATAGCCCTGGCGGTCCCTGGCCAGGAGGACGAGGTGATAGGGGTTCTTGTCCTGGAGGGAGCGGCCGTGGAGGTCCCCCGGGGCGACATAGACCTCACACCCCAGCAGGGGTTTCACCCCCACTTCCCGGCAGGCCCGATAGAAATCAACGGCACCATAGAGTGCCCCATGGTCGGTGATGGCCAGGGCCCCCATCCCCAACTCCCGGGCACGGGCTACCAGTCGAGGAATAGAGGCCATCCCATCCAGGAGGCTGTATTCCGTGTGGACATGAAGGTGGGCAAACATGGAGGCTGAGCGCCATTATACCACGTCCTGGGAACGGCCCTTGTCCTGAGAGTGGCTCTTTAGGGCCTTGACAACGGCCATCTATAGGCGGAGAATCTCAGCTAGTACACGGCGCAAAGGGCAAACCCGCCGAAAGGCGGGGACGCAAAGCCTCGGGTCTAAAGCCGTAAGGCTATGATGGCCGGGTTGCCGCCGGAGGTGGTTCTTTTCCCCCACCCTGCAGCAATCCAGCCGCAGGATGGGGGTTTTTATTGGCCATGCTGCGGGAGAAACTCCTGGTCATCGGTGATGAGGGCCTGGCCCAAAGGGTGGCCTCTCTGGAACCCGGCTATCAGGTAAAACTGACCCCTCAGGGGCGGGTCCTGGAGGTGGCGCAGGAAGAGCCCTTTGACCTGGTCATCGCCAGCCAGGACAACCTCCCTACCATCAAGACCCTGATAAAGAGATACTCCACCCTGGGATGCCTGCTCCTTGGGGAGGGGCGGGAGGCCCCACCCCATGGCTGCCTCACCTTCCCTGCCCTGCTCAGCGATGAAGAGCTTCAAGCCGCCCTGGAGGAGGCCCTGGAGAGAGGGCGGCTCCTGAGAGAAAACCAGCACCTTCTGGCCCTCCTCCCCCTTTTTGAGATAAACAGGGCCCTCTTCTCCGAGTTGGACCTGGACAGCCTGCCCATAACCCTGCTACGGGTAGTGTGGTCAGAGACCAGGGCCGATGAGGCGGCCCTCTTCCTCTGGGAAGGGGAAGGTCCGGTGCTCCGCGCGCAGATAGGAGGCAATGGACAATCCCCCGATATGGCCCTGCGGGCGGCCCGACAAGGCCACCCCCTCCACCTTTCCCCTGATGGCAGCGGCTCCCTCCTCTGCCTCCCTCTCACAGCCCGGGGCAAGGTCATCGCCATCCTGCAGGCCTCCCGGGCCTCAGCCTTTTCCCCCAGGGAGCTGTCCTTCCTCACCATCCTATCCCGTCAGGCCGCTATAGCCCTGGAGAATGCTATTCTCCTCCGTGACCTCTCGGGGCAACGGCAGCGGGTGGAATACCTGCTGGGGCAGAGCATCCTGGCCCAGGAAAAGGAACGCCGGCGCATCTCCCTGGAACTCCACGACACTGTAGCCCCGCGCTTTGTGGGGGCCTGCCATAGCCTCCAGGCCCTGGAGGGGCAGTGGTCAGGGAAACTGGGGAAGGGTCTTAAGGAGATAAGGGGCTCCCTTGCCCTGGGGCTGAAGGAACTCCGCTGGGCAATAGAGAGCCTGCAACCCCCCGTTCTGGAAGGCGGACTGGTGGAGGCCCTCCGGCGGTTCGGCCAGGCTTTCTGCAGTGAGACAGGGCTCCATTTTTCGCTGGAGGTGAAGGGGGAACCTCCCCGCCTCTCCCCCCTCCTGGAGGCCTCGGCCTACCGGGTGGCCCAGGAGGCCCTTACCAATGTCCACAAACACGCTCACGCCACCTCTGTGCAGATGAGGGTCTCTTTTGATGGCCAGGGGTTAACACTAAAGATAGGGGATGACGGCCAGGGCTTTGACCCCCAGCAGGTCCTGGCCCAGGATGGCCCCAGCCATCTGGGCTTGAGCGGCATGAGGGAACGGGCCCAGGCCCTTGGAGGCAAAGTGGAAGTATTGAGCCGGCCCGAGGAGGGAACGCAGGTGGTCCTCCACCTCCCGGTGGGGGCGTAAGATGGCCATCCGGGTGATAGTGGTAGATGACCACCCCGTGGTGCGGGAGGGACTAAAGCGGCTCCTGGAGCAGGACCGCAATCTAGAGGTCTGTGGCGAAGCGGGGACTGGGGAGGAGGCCCTGCAACTGGCGGGACGCCACCACCCCGATGTGGCCCTGCTGGACATGAGGCTCCCCGGCCTGGGAGGCATTGACTTGCTGGACCGCTTCCGCCAGGAGTTCCCTACTATCAAGCTCATCTGCCTCACCTTTTACGGGGAACAGTATCTGGCCCAGGCCCTTGCCGCCGGCGCTTCCGGCTACCTGACGAAAGAGGCCAGCCGCGAGGAGGTGGTCCTGGCGGTGCGGGCAGTCCTCCAGGGCCGCACCTTCATCCACCCCTCATTCTCCTCCAAGGTCTATAACCAGTTTGCCCACCTGGTAAGAGAAGGGCCGAAGACTTTCCTCACCCACCGGCAGCTGGAAGTTGTGAAACAGGTTGCCCTGGGGGGCACCAACAAGGAGATCTCCCGCCGCCTATATCTTTCTGAGACCACGGTGAAGAGAGAGATCAGGACCATATTTGACAAACTGGATGCCCGGGACCGGGCCCAGGCCGTCTCCCGGGCCCATGAGAAAGGCCTCCTCTAGCGGGTGAGCTCCCGGCCGATGGTGAGGCGCATGACCTCGCTGGTCCCGGCCGCGGGGAGGAGGGCCAGGGCATCGGCCAGGCGGCGGGTGAGGGGACAGTCCAGGGTGGCCCCATAGCCCCCCATCAGCTGGATGCCCTTCAGACATACCCGCAGGGCTACCTCGGTGGCACAGAGCTTGGCCCGCGCGGCGTCCTGCGCCACCTCCCGGCTGGTCTTTCCCTGGTCCACGAGCCAGGAGGCGCGGTAGCATAGCCAGCGGGCGGCCTCCACCTCCATTTCCATATCCGCCAGCGTGGACTGGACGGCTGGGAAGGAGGCAATGGGGCCTGCCCTCAGCGTCCTTTCCTTGACGAATTTCACCGTGGCCTCCAGGGCCCCACGGGCCAGCCCCAGGGCTATGGCCGCTATCCCGGGCCGAGCGATGAGGGTGATGGTTCCCAGGGCCGCCCGAAGCCCTGTCCCCTCCACCCCCAAGAGGCTGGAGCGCGGCAGGCGCAGGTTGGTGAAGGCCAACTCCGAGACAGGGATACCCCTCAGCCCCGCTATCTTCGCCCTGGGCCCCGCCTCAAAGCCGGGGGCGCCCTTCTCCACCACAAAGGCATAAAAATGGTCCCCGGCCCTGGCCACAAAGACACAGTAGTCCGCTATCTCCCCCAGAGTGATGAATACCTTGCGGCCGTTGATTACAAAACCATCCCCTCCGGCCTCGGCGGTGGTCTGGAGCCCTGAGGGGTCGGAGCCCCCCGAGGCCTCAGTGAGGGCGAGGCAGGTGAGCTTCTCCCCCCGGCAGATGGGGGGGAGATACTTCCGCTTCTGCTCCTCACTCCCAGAGGAATACAGCATGTAGAGGCCGGCGTCGTTGCCCTCATAGAAGAAGCCCAGTGGCGGATAGACCCGGGAGACCTCCTCCCGGGCCAGGGTCGCGGCCAGGAAGCCCAGGCCCCTCCCGCCGTATTCCCTGGGGACAAAGAGGCCGATGAGGCCCAGCTGGGCCAGCCGCTTCACCAGGGCCAGAGGGAACTCCCCCTTCTGGTCAAGGGAGGGGACCTGGGGGGCCACCTCATCCTCGGCAAAGCGCCGCACCTCATCCCGCAGCCTCTCTTCGGGACCGCTCAGGGCGAAGTCCATGCCTACCTCCTCTAAAGCATAGAGGCCAGCCCAGGAAAGTCAATACTAGAGCTTGCTTGCGGAAATCAGCGAAACGAGATTCTTCGCTATGCTCAGAA
>JAHKAY010000003.1 GCA_018825785.1 Chloroflexota bacterium
GCAGACCAGGCGGAACTCTTCTGGGCTCTTCAAAGGCTCTAGGCTGCCCGGGAGGACAGGGACCCCGATAGAGCTGGCCAGCTTCCTCACATGCAGCTTTTGCCCCGCCTGGCGCAGGACGGAGGAGGGCGAACCGATGAAGACGAGCCCCGCCTCCTCGCAGACCCGGGCAAACGCGGCATTTTCAGAAAGGAAGCCGTAGCCGGGGTGGACAGCCCTGACCCTACTCCGCCGGGCAATATTCAGTAGCTTGTCCATATTCATATAGGTCTCCTCGACCCAGCAGCCCCCGAGGGGATAGGCTTCCGTCGCCAGGCGCACATGGGGGGCCTCCCGGTCGGGGTCGCTGTAGACAGCAACGGTGGGTATGCCAAGGCGGGAGCAGGTGCGGATAACGCGAACTGCTATCTCGCCCCGGTTGGCTACCATGACCTTGCCGACCGCTGGTCTTTGGGCAACCCCTTCTGACTGAGGGAACATGCTACATAGGAGAGTCTATCAAAGCCCTGCGCTGCCCGTCAAGGAAAGCTATCTCAAGAAGAACAGGCCGGCCATGGCTACCCCGGCCAGGGAGGCCCCCAGGTAGAAGGGGGCGGCGGGGGCTATTGCCTGCCAGAGCACGCCAGCGAGGAGGCTGGCCGGGAGGGCCGCCAGGCCCACCGCCCCGTGATAGAAACCATAGGCGGTGCCACGGCTCCTCTCGGGCACCAGGTCTGCCACATAGGCCCTCCCCACCCCCTCTGTGGCCCCATAGTAGAGGCCATAGGCGACAAAGAGGAACACCACCTGCCAGGGGGCGGTGGCCTGGGCGAAGCCCAGGTAGATGAGCGCATACACCGCAAAGCCCACCAGGAGAACGGCCTTCCTCCCCAGCCGGTCCGAGAGGACGCCGGCGGGAAAGGATGTGCCGGCATAGACCAGGTTGAACATCGCCAGCACCGCCAGGATATGAAAAGGAGATAGGCCCAGGTCATGCGCCCGCAGGATGAGAAAGGCGTCGCTGAAACGCCCCAGGGTGAATACGACCATGATAGCCAGGAAGAGTTTGAACCGTCCGCTGAGGCCCTGGTGGGAGGGGGGCTTTTCGGCGGGGGGGGCGGGGGGAGGTTCCTTCACCTTCCACAGGAGGAGCAGTGGCGCCAGAAAAGCGGGGATGATGCCTATCAGAACCAGCTTTTGATAGGAGGCCCTGGTCAGGTCGGGGGCCGTGCGCTGGGCAAGAAAGACCGCCAGGGCCGCCAGGGCCAGCCCCACCACCGCCCCATAGCTGTCCAGGGCACGCTGGAAGCCAAAGCCCCTCCCCCTTTCCTGGGGGGCGGAGGAGCTGGCCACCAGGGCATCCCGGGGAGCGGTGCGCACCGCCTTCCCCAGCCGGTCGATGAACCTCACCCCCAGCACCAGGCCCCAGGTTGTTGCGAAGTAGAGGAAGGGCTTTGCCAGGCCGGAAAGGGTATAGCCCACTACGGTCAGGGCCTTTCGCTTCTTTGTCCTATCGGCCAGCCAGCCGGAAAAGACCCGGAGGGTGGTTGCAGTGCTCTCCCCAATGCCCTCTATGAGGCCGATGATAGCCGGCCCCACCCCCAGGACGCTGGTGAGGAAGAGAGGGAGGATGGTAAGGGTCATCTCCGAGCTGACATCGGTTAGAAAGCTCACCAGGCCCAGGAAGAAGATATTGGGGGGGACCCCCAGGAGCCTCTTTCCCCCTTTCTTCATCACCCCTATTTGTAGAGGCCCTTCTCCAGGATATACTGCTCCACTGCACGGGGTACCAGATATCTTATGGGAAGCCCTTCCCTCACACGGCGGCGGACTTCAGTGGAACTTATCTGGATGATAGGGCCCTCCAGGAGGTGAACCCTCTTCCCCACCCCCGGTAGGAGCCTCTCCAGGCCGGGGAGGTCCGGGGCGGGGCAACCCGGCCGGGGGAAGACCACCAGCTCGGCCAGGGCCAGGACCCTCTCCGGGTCTTTCCACCGGGGAAGGTTCTCCAGGGCATCCCAGCCCAGCAAAAAGAAAAGCCTTTCCCCAGGCATCTGCCCGGAAAGAGCTGCCAGGGTATCCACCGTGTATGAAACGCCGGGGTGGTCGGTTTCAATCCGGGACACGGCAAAAGCCAGGTTATCTTCTAAAGCCAGTTGGAGCATAGCCAGGCGGTGGGGGGCAGGGGTTATGGTCCTGTCCTTCATCCAGGGTCGGCCAGCAGGCATAAAGAGGACTTGCCTGAGACCAAGCCTCTCCCTGGCCTCCTGAGCAAGAAACAGATGACCCAGATGCACCGGGTCAAATGTGCCCCCCAGGATGCCGGTTTTCACCCCTTTTATCACTTCTTAGAAAATAGAAGACATATCATATTTATAAATAATAATAATGCCTGGAGGTAGAAAGGGAAAGGGGACGAAAAGGGCAGTTCTAGATTCGGACCTTCTGCCGGAGCTCCTGGAGTCTGGCCTGGAAAGAGGGGTCTCGTTCGAGCTGGCGAACTATCTTCTCGTAGCCATACCTTACTGAAGCCTTTGCCGTTTGACCCAGGGCAGCCCCGATCTCGGAGATAGGCAGGCCCAGTTCTTCCCTGAGGAGGTAGATGACAATATGCCGGGCCATGCTGATGCGGGGGGACCTCTTTCTTGAGAGTAGGTCCTGGCGGGTGAGCTGGAAGGAATGGGCCACGGCATCCAAGACCCTTGCGGGGGGTGGGGGGGCCTCCGTGTGAGGGGCCAGGGCCTGGGAAGCTAGCTCGGTGGAAAGAGGAAGACCGGTGAGGCGGGAGTAGGCCGCCAGCCGGTGGAGTCTCCCTTCCAGCTCCCGCACACTCTCCGTCGCCCCCTCTGCCACAAGCTCCAGGACCGTGCGTGAGACAGTGAGGCCCAGTGAGGCCGCCTTCGTCTTCAGGATGAGGAGGCGGGTGGTGGGGTCTGGGGGCTGGAGGCCGACGAGGAGACCTCCTTCCAGGCGGGAGCGGAGCCTTTTGTCCAAGAAGGAGAGGACCTGCGGGGGGCTATCGGCGGTGAACACAATCTGATGGCCGAAGGAAGATATGTAGTCGATGGTATGGAGGAGGCTCTCCTGGGTCTGCTGCTTGTTGGCTAGAAAGGAGAGGTCATCCACTAGCAGGATGTCCGCAGAGATGCACTTCTGACGGAAGGCTGCAGTCCTCTTTTGCTGGATGGAGAGGATGAATTCATTGGTATACTCCTCCGCCGTCAGCAGAAGGGGCCCCCAGCCCCTGGCCTGAGAGAAGTTTCCGGTGGCATGGAGGAGGTGGGTCTTGCCCAGGCCGGGAGGGCCGTAGATGAAGAGGGGGTTAAAGCTGGCCCCGGGCCTTTCCGCGGCCTGAAGGCAGGCGGCGTGGGCCAGGCGGTTGCACTGGCCTACCATAAAGCTATCAAAGGTATAGCGGGGGTTGAAGCAGGAAAGGCGGAGGGGCGAAGGGGCCTGGGCCACCTGGAACTCCACCTCCACCTCTTGCCCCAGGAGGCCCAGGAGGGTGCGTCTTATCAGGGAATAGAGGCTCCTTTCCAACCATTCACGGGCAAAGGGGCCGGGGACTCCAACAACAAAGACGCCGGCCTCATAGCCGAGCCCCTTTGTATCTTTAAGCCAGGTCTGGTAATTGGCCTTGGTGACCTGGAGTTGGAGTTGACCCAGAACTGTTTCCCAAAGCTCTTGGGCCGATTTCAGGCTGCACCTCCAGAACGCTCCAATGTTAGTGGGGCGGGAGGGAGGGGACAAGGGGGCTGCGGGGGGGGATAAGACAGGGGCGGGGGGGCCGGCGGGCCTTCTCGTCCCCTCTCGTTCCATCTTTCTCTCCGTCTTTCTCTTTTCACCAAGGGGAAGGGATGCTAAGATTCTCCTAAATGGCTCTGGCGGTGTTTATGGGGACCCCGGATTTTGCTGTTCCCGTCCTGGAGGCCCTGCTGGGCGCCCACCGGGTGGTGGGGGTGTATACCCGCCCGGATGAGGCGGGGGGGAGGGGGCTTCTTCCCATTCCCTCCCCGGTGAAGGTGGTTGCCCAGAGGGCGGGCCTGCCCCTCTTCCAGCCCAGGAGCCTGAAGGGCGGGGAGGAGGTGGTCAGGCTGAGGGAGCTGGCCCCGGAAGTGGCCGTGGTGGCTGCTTACGGCCTTCTCCTGCCCCCGGAGGTGCTCCGGGTCCCGTCGGCAGGCTGCCTTAACGTCCACCCTTCCCTCCTGCCCCGCCACCGCGGCCCCTCCCCCATTGCGGGGGCCATCCTGGCCGGGGATGAGGAGACGGGGGTAAGCCTGATTCTGATGGACGAGGGCATGGACACTGGCCCCCTCCTGGCCCAGGAGAGGTTGCCTATAGGGCCCCAGGACACCGCCCTCTCCCTGGGGCAGAAGCTTTCCCACCTGGGGGCCTGCCTCCTCTTAGAGGTCCTGCCCCGGTATTTGAGAGGGGAGAGCAGGCCTGCTCCCCAGCAGGGGGAGCCGAGCTATACCCGGCTCATCCGGAAGGAGGAGGGGGCGATGGACTGGTGCCTCCCTGCCCGCTCGCTGTGGCTCCGGGTAAGGGCGTTCCACCCCTGGCCGGGGGCCTTCACCAGCTTTAAGGGCCGGCGGCTGAGGGTCCTGGAGGCCTTCCCCCGGGCGGTGTCCCCTCCCCTGGTGCCGGGTCAGGTGAGGGCCCTGGGGAAAGGGGTGGGGGTGGAGACCGGGGAGGGGGTCCTGGAGCTCATTACCCTGCAAATGGAGGGGAGGCGAGCCCTCCCCATAGAAGAGTTCCTGAGGGGCCAGAGGGACTTTGTCGGCGCTGTCCTGCCCGGCTAGTTCGCGCGCTGCTGGAACTGGAAGACCTTCCCCTCGGTCTTGATAGAGGGGGCGATGACCAGGTCCACCTTGTGCATGTCGCGGAGGGTGAGGGCTCCCACAATTCCTGCACAGGTGCGCAGGGCCCCTATCAGGTTCTGGGTGCCATCGGTGCGGGAGGTGGGGCCAAAGAGGATACGCTCGAGGGAGCCGGTGGTGCCCACCCGGATGCGGGTGCCCCGGGGCAGGGCGGAATGGGGGGTGGCCATCCCCCAGTGATAGCCCCTTCCGGGGGCCTCCTCGGCCTGGGCCATGAGAGACCCCAGCATCACCGCATCGGCCCCGCAGGCGATGGCTTTGCACACGTCCCCGCCATTCCTGATGCCGCCATCGGTAATAAGGCAGACATAGCGGCCCGTCTCTCGGAAGTATTTCTCCCTGGCCAGGGCGCAGTCCATGGTGGCGGTGACCTGGGGCACCCCCACCCCCAGCACCTCCCGGGTGGTGCAGGCCGCCCCCGGCCCCACCCCCACCAGGAGCCCCGCTATCCCCGTCTCCATGAGTTCCAGGGACGCGGAGTAGGTAACACAGTTCCCCACCAGGACGGGGACCTTCAACTGGGAGCAGAACTCAGAGAAGACCAGGCCCTTGTAGCTCTTGGAGATATGCCGGGCCGTGGTCACGGTGGACTGGATCACCACCACATCGGCCCCGGCCTCCACTGCCAGGGGGGCCAGGCTCTTGGAGGTCTGGGGGGTCATGGCCGCCCCGCAGATGGCCCCGGCCCCCTTTATCTCCTGGAGCCTCTCCCCCACCAGGTTTTCCTGGATGGGCTGGGAGTAGACCTTCTGCAGGAGCTGGGTGCAACTCTCCTGGGGGGCAGAGACAACCTCGTCCAGGACTGCCTGGGCATCTTTGTAGCGGGTTTGGACCCCTTCCAGGTTCAGAATAGGCAGGCCCCCCAGCCTGGCGAAGAGGATGGAGAACCCCGGGTCCACCACGGCATCCATGGCGGCGGTCAGGACCGGGATGGGGAAGGTCAGGGGCCCCAGCTGAAAATAGGTATTGGCCTGGTCCGGGTTGACGGTCACATCGCCGGGGACAATGGCTATCTCGTCAAAGCCAAAGGCCTGGCGTAGCTTCCTGGGCCTGGGCTCAGGCCTCATTGCGCTGCCTGTCTCCTCTCTGGAAGATGCTAACTATGGCAAATTTAGCAAAATGGTGGGCCCAAGTCAATCCTGAGAAAGCTCCAGTCCCCCAGATGGGGAGGGAAAGCGGGCTTCCTGAGCACCTGGCCCCGGAAGCTCATGGCTAACAGGGCCAGAAAGCCCAGCCCCAGGGCCAGGCTCAGGACAAGGCCTGCCTTCTCCTTCATCTCGGGTCTCAGTGCTTGGGCTCGGCCTTCACATGCTTGGCCGGGTTCCTGTCAAACTCCTTCTTACAGCCCACGGAGCAGAAATAGTAGGTCTTTCCCTGGTATTCCGACCTACCCGCGGCCTTCTTCTCATCTACCTCCATGCCGCAGATGGGGTCCCTGGTCATGCTCTTCGCTTACAGCTCCTGGAGCTCGCCCGCCTTTATCTTTTCCACCAGGATGTTCCACTCTGCTCTCTTGAGGACGGCCAGGTTCTCCCCCTCCCCGATGCGGACCTCCTCGCCCCGGAACTCCACCGAGGGGCAGCACTGGCAGTCTTTGCACAGGTAAACCTTGGGTTCCACCTTGACACCTCCTATTTTTTATTTATCCCCCAGCCTCTTCTTGAGGATGGGGGTAATGGTGGGCAGGGCTACGATAAGGGCCAGGAAAAAGACCCACACCGCCCCGGCATAGCGGGCCATGGCCCCGTGGTCCTGGAGGCTTGCCGCCAGGAAGAAAGCCCCCGCCAGGACAGAGGCCACAGTAAAAGACAACAGGGTGGCCAGGCGGATAGCCTTCTCTTTCACGCTGCCTCCAGCCTTCTCACCGGGGGCCGGTAGCCCCGGAGGAGGGTGGTGTTCAGGGTCACCGAGACGGAGCTGGTGGCCATGAAGAAGGCGGCCAGCTCCGGGCTCACCACCAGGCCGAAGAAGGGATAGAGGAGCCCGGCGGCGATGGGGATGCCCAGGGTATTGTAGCCGAAGGCCCAGAAGAGGTTCTCCTTTACCTTTCTCATGGTGGCCCGCGAGACCTGGACGGCGGCCACCACATCCAGCAAACGGTCCCGGATTAGGATGACATGGCCTGTTTCCTTGGCCACATCGGTGCCCGCGCCGATGGCTATGCCCGAATCGGCCTGGGCCAGGGCGGGGGCATCGTTGATGCCGTCCCCCACCATGGCCACCTTCCTTTTCTCTCCCTGGAGCTTCCTTACCTCCTCGGCTTTATCCTGGGGGAGGACCTCGGCCAGCACCCGGTCAATCCCCGCCTGGCGGGCGATGGCCTGGGCCGTGCGGCGGTTGTCCCCGGTGAGCATGGCCACCTGGATGCCCAGGCGGTGGAGCTGGTCAATGGCCAGGGGGGCATCGGGCCTGAGGGTATCGGCCACGGCGATAACCCCCCCGGCCTTTCCATCCCTGGCCAGGAACACTACTGTCTTGCCCTCTGCTTCCAGCCTCTCCACCTGGGGGAGGAGGCTATCAATGGCGATGGCCTTCTCCCCCATGAGCTTGCGGTTCCCCAGGAGGATACGGGCCCCGTCCAGGCCCACCTCCACTCCCTGCCCTGGGATGGCCTGGAAGGCCTGGGGCTGGGGGACATCAATCCCCTCCTCCCGGGCCCGGCGGAGGATTGCCTCCGCCAGGGGGTGCTCCGAGTTTCTCTCCGCCACCGCCGCCAGCAGAAGCACCTCCCTTTCCGCAAGGCTGCCCCCCACCATATCGGTGACCGACGGCTCCCCCCGGGTGAGGGTCCCGGTCTTGTCAAAGATGACTGTGTCTACCTTGCTCAGGGCCTCAATGGCATCGGCCCCCTTGAAGAGGATGCCGTTCTCCGCGCCTTTCCCCGACCCGGCCATAATGGCGGCGGGGGTGGCCAGCCCCACGGCACAGGGGCAGGAGATGACCAGAACGGTGATGGACAGGAGCAGGGCGAAGCCGAAGACCCCGATGGAGCCCAGGGTGTAGGGGGAGAGGATGAAGCTGCTCTCGGGGCGGAAGAAGAGGCCATAGCCCGCGAAGAACCAGAAGACAAAGACCAGGAGGGCCAGGAGGTGCACCCCCAGGATGAAGTGGCCCGCTACATAGTCGGCCACCTTCTGGATGGGTGCCTTGGTGGTCTGGGCCTCCTCCACCAGCCGGATAATCTGGGCCAGGGCGGTCTCCTTCCCCACCCGCGTGGCCTGGAAGCGGAAGGCGCCCGTCTTGTTCAGGGTGCCCCCCGTGACCGGGTCCCCGGACTTTTTCTCCACCGGCAGGCTCTCCCCGGTGAGCATGGACTCGTCCACGGCCGAATAGCCCTCCTGCACCACCCCGTCCACCGGTATGCTCTCCCCCGGTCTCACCACCACCAGGTCCCCCACCTCCACCTCATCGGCGTGGAGCTCTATCTCCTGCCCCTCCCGCACCACCCGGGCCGTCCTGGGCTGGAGCTTCATCAGCTTGCGGATGGCCTCGGAGGTCTTGCCCCTGGTGGCCGCCTCCAGGTACCTGCCCAGGACGATAAAGCCCGTAAGGAGGGCGGCGGACTCGTAAAAGGTGGCCTTCTCCCCCCCGAAACCCGCCCGTGGCCAGAGGGTATTGAGCACGGCGATGAGGTAGGCCGCCCCGATGCCGGTGGCATAGAGCAGGTTCATATCGGTGAGGCCCTTTCTCAGCCCCCGGTAGGAATTGACGAAGAACTGCCGCGCTGGCCCCGCTACCACGATGGTAGTGAGGGCCCCCAGCAGATATGTATTGCCCAGGAACTCGGGGACAAGGCGTGGGAGGACCCAGTAGTCCCGGAAGGTGCCCAGCATGACGATTATCCCCAGGGGCCAGGCGATGGCCAGGTTGACAAGCTGTCGCCTTATCTCCCTCTCCCTGGCCTTCTTCTCCTGCTCCAGGGCCGCCTCCCCCTCCAGGGCCTCCTGGGCCCCATAGCCCAGCTCCTGGATGGTCCGCTTTATCTCCCTTATCCCCACCACCCCGGGGAGGTATTCCACCCGGGCCGAGCCGGAGGCCAGGTTGACCACAACCTTGCTTACCCCCTCCAGCTCCCCCACCGCCCGGGTTATCTTCTCCACGCAGGAGGCACAGGTCATCCCGGTGACCCGGAGGAGGGCTATCTGCTTTCCTACCCCGTAGCCTATGTCCCGCACCGCCTTTTCCATCTCCCTGGGGGATGTGCGGGCGGGGTCATACTCCACCGCTGCCTGCTCGGAAGCCAGATTCACCTGGGCCGAAGTCACCCCGGGCACCTCCTCCAGGGCCTGGGTCACATGCGCCACACAGGAGACGCAGGTCATTCCTGTTATGGGCAGAGCGATGCGCTTCTTTTCCTGGGTTTCCCTTACCGGCATCTTAGTCCCTGGATACAGGCTTCCCTTGCCGCTTTAGCTCTTTCACCATGTCCTGCTATTTCTCCGCCACATTAAAGAGCTCCAGGAGTTCCGAGATAACCTTGTCCTCTTTGCCGTCCTTTATCCCCAGGGGGACACAGGTGTGGAGGTGGTTGGCCAGGATGAGGGCCTCCAGCCTCTCAATGGCCTTCCTCACCGCCAGGGTCTGCCTCAGCACGTCCACACAGTAGCGGTTCTCCTCCACCATCTTCCTGATACCGGAAAGATGCCCCTCAATGTAGCTCAGCCTCCTGAGCGCCTCCTGCCTCTGGCCCTCTTCCATCATCCACCTCCATACCCCACCCCCCTGGGTGGGGGTCAACCAGGGACTCATTCTAGCAGAGGGGGAGGGGTATCGTCAAGGGGGTGGAATTGCTTTGGGGGCTGTGTTTATGGTATATATCTATAGGTTAGGAGGTGTAGGTTGGGTACTCGGGATTTCCGAAAGCATGAGCCGAAGAAGCCCAAGAAGGGGGCCAAGAAAGCTCCCAAGGTCTCGGTGCTGGTGGAAGTGGCCCCGGTAGAGGTTATCAAGGTCAAGGGCAAGAAGAAGGAAGAAGAAGAGTAGTTACCATGGCCCGGGTCCTGGAGGCCCTGGAATGGCCGCCGGAAGGGCCTCCACCTCCCCCTGGTGTATAGCACCGGCGGGTATGAAGGAGGTTTTGAACTAGTGGGTAGTCATAAGGGCACAAAGGGTAAGGGCAAGAAGGGCACCAAGAGGTAGTGACAGGGGGGGCTTCCCTACATGCCTTTGTCCGGGGGAGGGTGCAGGGGGTCCTCTTCCGCTCCTTTGTGGAGCGCCACGCCCGGAGGCTGGGGCTTGTGGGCTATGCGAGGAATCTGTTTGATGGGCGGGTGGAGGTGGTGGCGGAGGGTGAGAAGGCTGCCCTGGAAGAGCTTCTAAGACAGCTCCATCTGGGCCCCCCCGGGGCAAGGGTGGAGGGGGTGGATGCCGAGTGGGGAGTAGCTACAGGACGCTTCAGGGGCTTTGACATTAAGCACTAGAAGCTACCCCGAAGTCCCTCACTCACTTGGTCCCCCTCTCCCTTGCCATGCCTGCGAGGGGAGAGGGGGAAGATAGCATAGGGTACCAGGGGGGAACCTACCTGAGCCTGGTCAGAGGGGATTAGGCCCCGCCCATGTCTACCGGGTTGGCCTCGCGGTCGAAGGCAGTCACCGAGTTCGGAACGCCCTGGAAAACATTCTGGTCGAAGTTGACAAGCCCCCGGTTGTTCGCCGGGGCATCCGGCCCGACCAGCTTCCCCTCTACGCCCGGGGTAAAAATGGGCACTTTGGCCAGCGCCGGCGCCGCCATGGTCGCCAGCAGGGCACCGCCCAGCGCCAGGGCCAGCATCAACCTTCGCATACGCATCGCCTTCACCTCCAGTTGCTGAATCCACCACTCACGGTAGTCCCCTTCACGCGCGCATGGAATCACCCGAACGTCCTGATTCGACCACCAGAAGGTAGGAGGACGGTACGAGGGAAGGAAGTCACATTTCTGGCTAAAAAGAGGAGCCCGGCGGTGCTCCCGAGGTGTTAGCTAGGACCTCTCAGGCGAGGGGAACGGAAAGAAACTTGCGCGACGAACCATCACGGGCGCTCAGCTCTCCAGCTCCTTCTGGGCCTGGCGGATTAGCTCCAGGTAGGGGGAGGGGGCGCCGGCGGCCCGGGCGGCCTCGCTGTCCGCCTTGAAGGGCTCACCCAACCAGACCTTTCCCAGCTTTTCCCTCCCGTCCACAATCCCCAGGTCAAAGGGCAGGATGAAGTAGAGGTCGGCAAAGACCTTTGCCATCCCCAGGGCCTGGAGTTCTTCCTGCCGGTACTTGTGGTGGGGAAGGAGGCCCAGGAGGTTGGGGATGGTGAAACGGCCCTCCCCGTTGACCACCTGGAAGGGGGCTATGGAGACCCAGTAGTCGCAGGAGAGGAGGACATTGGGCACCCAGGCGCTGGGCAGGGCCAGGGACTTGGAGAGGGGGTTGTCAATCTCCACCAGGAGGCTGTCCTTCACATCCAGGAGCAGCACCCGGGGAAAGTCATAGCCCAGGGCCTGGTAGATAGGGGGCATGGCCCGGCCCTCGGGGTTGCCCTCCAGGATGATGATATCGGCCTTTGAGACGCGGCGTATGCCCTTGATAATGGCCTCCAGGGTCTCACGGCTGGTGGTGGCGGGGTGCGGCTGGGGGTGGGGGGCATAGGGCTTGAGGAGGACCCGCCGGGCGTGGGCTATCTGGGGCGGAGGCTGGAAGACAAAGCGCCCCGCATCGTGGACCTTTACTTCTTCCACAGCCTTATCTCCAGCCGGCGGGGGTCTCCTATTCCCCTCAGGGCGGAGACCATCCCCCGCACAGTCCTGGCCAGGAACTCCCGGACAAAGGGGTTCAAGGGCACCGGACGGCCATCGGCAAAGAGCTCCGCCTCTTCCTCTCTGTCCTTGAGGTAGGTGGTCTCTATCAGGTCGGCCAGCTTCTCTGTTTCCTCCCAGCGGAACTGGAGGACTGGCAGGGGGAGGGGCTCGTCGGTGACCACCGCCCATAGTTCCTCTGCTGAGCAGTGGAGCTCCCCTGTCTCCCGCCGGTGGACCTCTATTTTGGTGGCCCGGGCCTCGCGGAAGCCCTCCGTCAGGATGAGGTCAAAGCCGTCCCCCAGAAGCCTCAGGAGCCCCTCCAGGTCCGTTTCCTTCTCCATCTGGCGGAGGAGGGCGAACTGGTTGGAGGAGGCCAGGGCCACCGGGTTTGCTCCCGCCTTCTGAAGGCGGTCGCTGTCCTTCCCCTCCCGGTCCATGTCAAACCCCTGGGCACTGTGCTTTATGACCGCCACGCGGTAGCCCCGCCTGGCGAGGGCCGGGATAAGGGCCTCCAGAAGGGTGGTCTTCCCCGCACCGGACTTGCCTACGATGGAGACAATTGGTGGCATGTTATCCCCTCCAGTCCAGTCTTATCGCCTGGACCTCATCCCCCTCCCTCACCTGGGGGAGGTCCTCGGGGATGATGGCCAGGCCATCGGCCCCGGCCAGAGAGGAGAGGATGCCCGAGCCCTGGGGGCCGGAGAGGCGGGCATACACCTTCCCCCCCTCCTCCCTCAGCTTCACCCTGGCATAGACCCGCCGGCCATCGGTGTTCTTCACCCCCTCCTCCATGATGGCGGAGAGGGTGGGGAGCAGGAGGTCTTTCCTGCCCATCATCTTCCTGATGGCGGGGCGGGCGAATAGCTCAAAGGTTATCATGGCGCTTACCGGGTTCCCCGGCAGGCCCAGGTGGGGGACAAGCCTCTTGCCCTGGGAGAAGACGCCGAAGGCCAGGGGCTTGCCCGGCTTCATCCGCACCAGGTGAAAGCCCACCTTCCCCTTCCGGGCCAGGACCCCCTTCACCATATCATAGTCCCCCCGGGACACCCCTCCCGAGGTGATAAGGAAGTCCGCCTCCAGGCCCTCCTCTATCCTGGCCTCCAGCTCTGTCTCCTGGTCCCGGGCGATGCCCAGCAATCGGGGGATACCCCCCGCCGCCATCACCTGGCAGGCCAGGATGTAAGCGTTAGAATTGTAGATTTTGCCTGGGGCGAGGGGCTGGCCGGGTTCCACCAGCTCGTCCCCGGTGGAGAGGACGGCCACGACCGGCCGGCGGATGACCGAAACCCGGCTCAGGCCCAGGGAGGCCAGGAGGCCGATGGCTGCGGGGGAGAGCTCCGTCCCCCGGGCCAGGACCAGGCGGCCCCGGGCTATATCCTCCCCTCGCCGTCTTATGTTCCACCCCGCCGGGGCCTCCCGGAGAATGCCGATAGAGGTCAGGTCGCCCTTTCTCTTCTCTTCATCGGTGTCCTCAAAGGGGACCACGGCGTCGGCACCGGGGGGGAGGGAGGCGCCGGTCATGATGCGGAAGGCGGTCCCCGGCCCCACCCCCCCTGCCGCCACCCCCCCTGCCGCCACCTCCCCAACTACCCGCAGCAGGCGAGGGTTCTCCTTCCCCGCCCCCCGGGTATCCTCCGCCCGGACGGCATAGCCATCCATGGCGGAGTTATCGGCCGGGGGGACATCCAGGGGTGAAAAGACATCCCCCGCCAGCACCTGGCCCAGGGCCTCAAGGATTGGCTTCTCCTCGGTCCCCAGTGGTTTCGCCAGGGCCAGGACCTTCTCCAGGGCCTCCTCAACGCTGAGCATATTTCTCTATGAAACAAGTATATCACATGCCTTTCCCGTATCAGCTTTGACCTTCCCCGATGGCCCCGGCTGGGCAGGTCTGCTATGATTTGGCCGGAAGAGGGCAATGGAGAAGGAAGAGGCGAAGGCAAAAGTTGCTGACCTGGTGGCGAAATATGAGCACGTTATGAGTAGGCTTGCCAACGGTCAGTGAAGCGGTGGACATGACTGATGGTAGAGCGACTTAGCAAAGAACAAATTCGGGTTCTCTTGGAACTGTGTTTACAGAATGCCGAGGAACTCATTGGGGAGGCTGATATATTGCTTCAAGCAGGCAAGTATGCACGTGCAACCGGTCTTTGTATCATAGCCATGGAAGAATTGGGCAAACGAACGACGCTCTGGAGAGCAATAGGTTTTGGCGAGGATGAAACAGAATGGAAAGCATTTTGGAGACGCTTCCGTCAGCACGAGGTCAAGATTAGCTACATTCTCAGCGAGAAATATTCTGTCGTAATGGACCCCAGACGTTTTGAGGAATTCGAGAGGCAAGCGGCACAGGCTGGAGTGCTTACTAGTGCCCGCAAATATGCGTTCTATGTTGATGTGCTGCGGGGCAAACCTCATCTCCCTTCAGCATCGTTCACCAAGAAAAAGGCTGTGACAGCATTCAAGTCTGCCCATGCGCACCTGCGTCTTCACCAAGAGCTTTATCCTACTGACAGAGGGTTGGAATTGGCAGAGAAATGGGGTAACCGGAGGAAAGGCGAGACTCATCGGCAGTGGGCGGAACGAGTATTCGGAAAAGACATTCCCCCAGCTCTTGAGAAAATGGTGGACGAATATGATAAGGCGGAACGAAAGGCTTAGGTTATACCTTGACTTCTACGGCCTTACCGCCGAAGAAATAAAGATACTGGAAGCGTCCCATCCTTCTTGTCCTGGGCCCGGGGCCTGCTATAATGTCCTCTAATGAAGAAGAGGGTGCTTACAGGGGACCGCCCCACGGGCCGGCTCCACTTGGGGCATTATGTGGGCAGCCTGGAGAACCGGGTGAGGCTCCAGGACAAGTACGACTGCTTCTTCCTCGTCGCCGACCTCCACATGCTCACCACCCGGTATGAGCCCCAGGACCTGAAGGAGACCGCCGAGAATATCCGGGGCCTGGTCCTGGACTACCTCGCCGTGGGGATTGACCCGGAGAAGAGCGTCATCTATCTTCAATCACTGGTCCCCGAGGTAACGGAGCTCTTCACCCTCTTCTCCATGCTCATCACTGTCCCCAGGTTGCAGCGGGTGCCCACCCTGAAGGATGTGATGAGGGACCTGGAGATAGAGACGGCCTCGCTGGGCCTCCTCTCATACCCGGTGCTCCAGGCGGCAGACATACTGATGGTCCGGGCCAATGTAGTTCCCGTAGGGAAGGACCAGGCCTCTCACCTGGAGGTGACCCGGGAGATAGCCCGCCGCTTCAACGGCCTCTATAAGACCGTGTTCCCTATCCCTCAGACTCTGGTGGGGGATGTCCCCCTCCTTCCCGGCACCGATGGCAAGACCAAGATGTCCAAGTCCCTGGGCAATGCCATCTACCTTTCCGATGACCCCCAGACCGTTGAGGCCAGGGTGATGTCCATGTACACCGACCCCACCCGCGTCCACGCTACTGACCCCGGCCACGTGGAGGGGAACCCTGTCTTTGCCTACCATGATGCCTTCAACCCCAACAAGGATGAGGTGGAGGAGCTCAAGACGCGCTACAGGGAGGGCAAGGTGGGCGATGTGGAGGTGAAGAAGCGCCTCTGCCGGGCCCTGAATGAGTTCCTGGAACCTATCCGGCAGAGGCGGGCGGAGTATGCCAAAAGGAAAGGGCTGGTGGAGGAGGTGCTCAAGGTAGGGAGCCGGAAAGCCCGGGAGGAGGCCCAAAAGACCCTGGACCTGGTGAAAGACGCCATGGGCTTCTACCACCTGGTTTCCCCCCTTTGACGGGGGGCCAAAGACTGTGATATAGTCTAGGCGCTTTTCAGGAGGGGAAGAGAAAGATAGTTAAAGAGCTTCCAGTAAACGAGAAAATCATGGCCAGGGAGGTCCTCCTCATCGGGGCGGCGGGGGAG
The DNA here is from genome assembly GCA_018825785.1 of Chloroflexota bacterium. Classification (NCBI taxonomy): domain Bacteria; kingdom Bacillati; phylum Chloroflexota; species Chloroflexota bacterium. Next base: position 15,521 of record JAHKAY010000003.1, read on the forward strand.
AAAATGGGGGTAGTCCCCTTCTTTCGGGCCCTCCAGATGGCCAGGGAACATGGGCTGGACCTGGTCCAGGTGGCCAGTCAGGCAGTGCCCCCTGTTTGCAAGATATTGGACTATGGAAGATACAAATACGAGCAGGCCAAGAAGGAGAAAGAGGCACGAAAGGGCCAGCATATCGTTGGCATCCGGGAGATACGCCTCCGGACCAAGATAAAGGAACATGACCTGGAGGCCAAGGCCCGGCTGGTCGAGAGGCTCTTAACACAGGGGAATAAAGTAAAGGTAACGGTCGTCTTCCGGGGGAGGGAGGTGACCCACCCGGAGTTGGGCTGGAAGCTTATAAAGAAGCTGGCCGAGTCGGTGAAGGGGCCGGGTGGGGTGGACGGGCCGCCCACCACGGAAGGGGGCAACCAGGTCCTCATCTTCTCCCCCAAGAGGGAGATGAAAGGGGTAAAGACCAGAGATGCCCAAACTGAAAACCCACAAGGGGGCTAAACGCCGGTTCCACATAACGGGGACGGGGAAGATCCTCCGGGTCAAGGGGGGCAAGAGCCACTTCCGCCGCCGCAAGGCCAAGCGGGTCAAGGGCCTCTATGATGAAATGGTCCCCCTGGATAAAGCAGACGTGGCCCGGATAAAACGGGTTATCCCCTATGGGGTCCCCTAGAGGAGATTTCTTTGAGGATAAAAAGAGGAAAAGTCGTCCGCCGCCGCCATAAGAAGCTCCTGGAGCTTACCGCAGGCCACCGGGCTACCAGGCACAACCTCTACAGGAGGGCCCATGATTCCATGCTCCATGCGCTCTCCTATGCCTATCGCCACCGCCGGGAGCGCAAAGGGGATATGAGGCGGCTGTGGATTGCTCGCATCAACGCCGCCTGCCGCCAGGCGGGCCTCACCTACAGCGTGTTTATGGCGGGTCTTAAAAAGGCCAATATCGCCCTGGACCGCAAGGCGCTGGCGGAGCTGGCGGTGAGGGACCCTCAGGCCTTTGCCCAGGTAGTAGAAAAGACCCGCGCCCAGGCCTGAACCTTCTATGGCCCTGAACCTCCGGGAGCTCCAGGAGCAGGCCCTGAGGGAGCTTGCCAGCCTTTCTGATAGTGAAGGGCTGGAGGCCTGGAGGGTGAGGTACCTGGGGAGGAAGGGGGCTCTGCCCCAGTTCCTCCGCGGCCTTGGCTCCCTCTCCCTGGAGGAGAGGAAAACCCTGGGGGCCCAGGCCAACCAGCTGAAGGACAGCCTCTTGGAGGCCCTGGAAAAGAGACTTGGGGAAATCAGGTCCCAGGCCCTTTCTGTCCTACACCGCGAGGCTTTTGATATCACCCAGCCCGGCCGCCCTTTCCCCATGGGGCGGCTCCATCCCATAACCCAGGTAGTCCGGGAGGTCTGTGCTATCTTCTCCTCCCTGGGCTTCCAGGTGGTGGAGGGGCCGGAGGTGGAGTGGGACTACTACAACTTTGAGGCCCTCAACATCCCCCCCGAGCACCCGGCCCGGGACATGTTCTCCACCTTCTGGATTGACTTTGCCGGGGAGAAGGGGAGGAACATGCTCCTGCGCACCCACACCTCCCCCATGCAGATAAGGGTGATGGAGAAGACCGCCCCGCCGGTGAGGGTGGTGGTGCCGGGGAAGGTCTTCCGCTACGAGGCCACCGATGCCACCCACGAGGCCATGTTCCACCAAGTTGAGGGCCTGGCTGTGGACCGGGGCATCACCATGGCCGACCTCAAGGGCACCCTCTTTGAGTTTGTCCGCCTGCTTTTCGGGGAGGAGAGGAAGGCCCGCTTCCGGTGCACCTATTTCCCCTTTGTGGAGCCCGGGGTGGACATGGCCATTGACTGCTTCCTTTGCAAGGGCCAGGGCTGCCGGGTGTGCGGCCATTCGGGGTGGCTGGAGGTCCTGGGGGCGGGGATGGTCCACCCCGAGGTCCTGGACAGGGTGGGCTATGATAGCCGGGTGTACACCGGCTTTGCCTTCGGCATGGGGGTGGAGAGGCTGGCCATGCTCCGCTGGGGCATTGAGGACATCCGCCTCTTCTTCCAGAACGATATCCGGTTCTTGAGGCAGTTCTAGATGAAAGTCCCGCTCTCCTGGCTCCGGGACTATGTCCCTTTGACCCTGCCAGCGAAGGAGCTGGCTGAAAAGCTCACCATGGCCGGGCTGGAGGTCACCGGCATGGAGGTCCGGGGCGGGGGCTGGGAGAAGGTATGGGTGGGCCAGGTCGTGGAGGTCTCCCCCCACCCCAACGCCGACCGGCTGAAGCTGGTGACCGTGGACCTCGGCACTTCCCGCGAGACCGTTGTGAGCGGGGCGCCCAATCTCCGGGTTGGGGACAAGGTCCCCTTCGCCAGGGTGGGGGCCAGGCTCATTGATGGGCATACCGGCCAGCCCCTGGAACTTAAACCCGTCAAAATCAGGGGGGTAGCCTCGGCGGGGATGGTGTGCTCGGAAAAGGAGCTGGGCCTCTCCGACCAGCACGAGGGGATAATGGTGCTTCCCTCCGAGGCCCCGGTGGGAGTCCCCCTTTCCCAATACCTGGGGGACACCATCCTTGATATAGATATAACCCCCAACCGCCCCGATTGCCTTTCGGTGCTGGGGGTCGCCTGGGAAGTAGCTGCCCGCACCGGCCAGAGGCTCTCCCTCCCCCCCAGCGACTATCCTGAAGAGGGCCTGCCCATAGAGGGGCTGGCCTCGGCGGAGATACGGGACCCGGACCTCTGCCCCCGCTATTCGGCGGCGCTGGTGCTGGGGGTGAAGGTAGGCCCCTCCCCCTCCTGGCTCCGGGAGAGGCTGGAGGCCTACGGCATGCGCCCCATCAACAACGTGGTGGACATAACCAACTATGTGATGATAGAGATGGGCCAGCCCCTCCATGCCTTTGATTTTGACACCCTCCGGGGGAGGAAGATCATCGTACGCCGCGCCCGGCAAGGCGAGAAGTTCACCACCCTGGACGGGGTGGAGTGGGAGCTCAATCCCCAGATGCTGGTCATCGCCGATGCCGAGAGGGCGGTGGCCCTGGGGGGGATTATGGGCGGGCTGGACACCGAGGTCACCCCCTCTACCACTGCTGTCCTCCTGGAGGCTGCCAGCTTCGCCTTCCCCCAGATAAGGGCTACCTCCCGGGCCCTGGGGCTGGATACCGAGGCCGTCATGCGCTTTGGTCGGGGCCTGGCCCCCGGCCTCACCGTCCCTGCCCTCAGGAGGGCGGTTAAGCTCATCCTGGACCTGGCGGGGGGAAAGGCGGCCCCGGGCCATCTGGACACCTACCCTGGAAGAAAAGGGCCTGAGTCCATCTTCCTGCCTCACCAGGAAATAAAGCGCCTGCTGGGAGTGGAGCTTGTCCCGGATGAGGTAGAGAGAATTCTCACCTCCCTGGGTTTTGAATGTCTTGCGGCCCCATCCGGCCTTCAGGTCCGGGTCCCCCACTGGCGCAGTGATATAAGGCTGGCGGCGGACCTGGTGGAGGAGGTGGCCCGGCTCCGGGGCTATGACCAGGTCCCCCTCACCCTTGTTTCTGGCCCACCCCCCAGCCCCCGGCCCAACCCCATGCTCCAGCTCAAGGAGAGGTTACGGGATCTCCTGGTGGCCCTGGGCCTCCAGGAGGCCATCACCTATGCCCTCGTCTCCGCAGAGAGGCTGGAAGCGGCGAAGGCCCCCCTGGGGATAAGGGTGGCCAACCCCCTCACCCGGGAGCAGGAATACCTGCGCACCAGCCTTCGCCCCGGTCTCTTCTCCCTCCTGGCCCAGAACCAGAAGCATGATGAGCTCCTCCGCTTCTTTGAGCTGGGCAGGGTGTATCTGCCCAGGGAGAAGGACCTGCCGGTGGAGAGGGAGATGGCGGGGGTGGTGGTGGTGGGGAGGCGCCGTCCCCTCTCCTGGGCGGAGAAGGAGGAGACGGCGGACTTCTACGACATCAAGGGCCTGGCCCAGGAGCTCCTCTCCCGCCTGGGCTTGGAGCCTCAATTTCTGCCCGGCCGGGACCCCTCTCTCCACCCCGCCCGCCAGGCGTATATAGCGGTGGCGGGAAACCCAATAGGGCTGCTTGGCGAAGTCCACCCACATCTGGCCGAGGCCTTTGAGCTGAAGGGGCCTGCCTATCTCCTGGAGCTGGACCTGGCGGGAATCCTGCCCCATCTCCCGCCCCACCGCCCCTACCGGCCCCTGGCCCGCTTCCCCGCTGTCCTCCGGGACATAGCCCTGGTGGTGGACGAAGGGGTGCCTGCCGAGAAGGTGGAGGGGCTTATCCGGGCCAACCCGCTGGTGCTGGCGGCGACCCTCTTTGATGTCTATACAGGCAAGCCCGTCCCGCCGGGGAAGAAGTCCCTGGCCTTCCGCCTTGAATACCAGTCCCTCTCCCGCACCCTCACCGATGAGGAGGTGGACCAGGCCCTGGGGCAGGCCCTGGCCCGCCTGAAGCAGGAGCTGGGGGCGGACCTCAGGACCTAAAGCTTCTCTTTGATGGCCTGGCGGGCCAGGGCCCTGAACTGGGAAAGGGTCACGGGCCCTTTGTCCTGGCCGTCCCGCAGGCGCAGGGCCACGGTGCCGGTCTGGGCCTCTTTATCCCCCACCACCAGCATATAGGGGACCTTCTCCAGCTGGGCCTGTCTTATCTTCTGTTGCATCCTCTCCGGGCGGCTGTCCAGCTTCACCCGCAGCCCCGCCCTCTTGAGGGCCTTCTCCACCTTCTGGGCATAGGCCAGGTGGCGGTCGGCGATGGGGATGAGGACGGCCTGGACGGGGGCCAGCCAGACGGGGAAGGCCCCCCGGTAGTGCTCGGTGAGGCAGGCCAGGAAGCGCTCCATGCTCCCCAGGACGGTGCGGTGGACCATCACCACCGGGTGGGGCTTCCCGTCCTCGCCGTCGTAGTTCACCTCAAAGCGCTGGGGGAGGTTGAAGTCCACCTGGATGGTGGGGCCCTGCCAGGCCCGGCCCAGGGCATCCTTCAGCTTGATATCTATCTTGGGGCCGTAGAAGACCCCCTCCCCGGGGTCTATCCCATAGGGGAGGGAGAGCTTCTCCAGGGCCCGGCGCAGGGTGGCGGTGGCCTCCTCCCACATCTCGGAGTTGCCGGCATATTTCTCCGGGCGGGTGGAGAGGCGGAGCTCGTACTCCTTGAAGCCGAAGGAAGAGAGCATGAAGCGGGCCAATTCCAGCACCGCCACCACCTCCGCCTCCAGCTGGTCGGGGCGGCAGAAGATATGGGCATCGTCCTGGGTAAATCCCCGCACCCGGGCCAGCCCGTGGAGGACCCCGGAGCGCTCATAGCGATAGACCGTTCCCAGCTCCGCCAGGCGGATGGGCAGTTCCCGGTAGCTGTGGCGGCGGCTCTGGTATATCTTGATATGGAAGGGGCAGTTCATGGGCTTGAGGATATACTCCTGCCCCTCGATATCCATGGGGGAGTAGAGGTATTCCCGGTACAGCTCCCAGTGCCCGCTCACCTTCCACAGGTCCGCGCGGGCGATGTGGGGGGTATAGACCAGCTCATACCCCCGCCGCACATGCTCGTCCTTCCAGAAGTCCTCAACAATCCGGCGGACGGCGGCCCCTTTCGGGTGCCAGTGGACGAGGCCCGGGCCTATCTCCTCGTGGATGCTGAAGAGCTCCAGCTCCCTCCCCAGCCGGCGGTGGTCCCGCCTTTCCGCCTCCTCCAGCTTTGCCAGGTGGGCCTCCAGCTCCTCCCGGTGGAGGAAGGCGGTGGCGTAGAGGCGCTGTAGCATGGGGCGCTTTTCATCCCCCCGCCAGTAGGCCCCGGCGATGGAGAGGAGCTTGAAGGGGCCCACTTCCCCGGTGCTTTTCACATGGGGCCCCCGGCACAGGTCCACAAAGCCCCCCTGCCGGTAGGTGGTGAGGGCCCCATCGGGGAGCTCCTCAATCAGCTCCAGCTTGTAGGGCTGCTGGGCAAAGAGCTTCCTGGCTCCCTCTTTGCCTATCTCCTCCCGCACGATGGGCACGTCCCTGGAGATAATCTCGGCCATGCGCTTTTCAATCTCCGGCAGGTCCTCGGGTTTCAGGGGGCGGGGGAGGTCAAAGTCATAGTAGAAGCCATCCTCAATGTTGGGGCCGATGCCGAAGCGGGCATCGGGGAACATCTCCCCCACCGCCTGGGCCATCACATGGGCGCAGGAGTGCCTCATAGCCTCCAGCCGTGAGCTATCTTCAGCCATCGCCAGGGATTTTACTGGAAATGGGCCCGGCTATCAACGGCCCTTCTAGGAGTTGACCGAGGGAGGGGCTTTTGCTTATACTGGCCCGAATATGAAAAGGTCTGCAGGAATGGTGGTGCGGTGTCTGGAGGTGGGGTCCTTTATGGCTAACTGCTACATCGTGGGCTCCGGGAAAACGAAAGAGGGGATGGTCATAGACCCTGGGGACGAAGGCCAGCTCATCCTGAAGACTGTCCAAGAGCTGGGCCTGAGAATAAAGGCCGTTGTCGCCACCCATGCCCATATGGACCATTTCTCTGCCGTGGGGGAGATAAAGGCGGCCACGGGGGCTGATTTCCTGGTCCATGAGGATGATGCCCCGGGCCTGAAGCAGAGGGAGTATTTCTCCTCTCTTTTTGGCGTGTCTTTCCCCGAGGCCCCTCCCGCCGACCGGCTCTTGAGGGACGGGGACACCATCCAGGTGGGGGACCTCCGGTTCCAGGTCCTCCACACTCCCGGCCACACCCGTGGGGGCATATGCCTCCTGGGGGAGGGGGTAGTATTTACCGGGGACACCCTCTTCTCCCAGGGCATTGGCCGGTCTGACCTGCCCGGAGGGGACTACCAGGTGCTGATGGAGGCCATCCGCTCCCGGCTCATGTCCCTCCCCGACGATACCGTTGTCTACCCCGGACACGGCCCCGAGACCTCCATCGGCTACGAGCGGCGCTACAATCCGTATCTAAAGGAGGAGCTGAACTAGCTTTCTGCCATGGAATTCCTGCCGCTGCTCTTTATGGCCGTCCTGGTGAGGTATCTATGGGCCCGCTATCTGCCTCTGGTGGCGCCCAGGGGCTGGTTTTTTTCTACGCTCGGCGCCTATCTGGGGGCCCTGGGTGGTGGCCTCCTCCAGCGCTTTTTCCTCCCCTGGGGGCCTCATCTGCTTGGGTTCTATTTTATTGGGGCCCTGCTGGGCTCGGTCCTGGTCCTCTTCGCCTGGGGGGTGGGGCCTTACATCCGGGTGTTGCTCCGGGGGAAGTAGGGCCTATTACTTCGCCTTTTTGGCCCCGGGTCTGGCCGGCCTCCCGCTGCCCTTCAGGCTCTTCACAAAATCGTCCACGGTGAGGGCTGCCATGGTCATGGTCCCCAGTGTCCCCCTGGACCCCAGCTCAATGGCTACCCTTACCATTACCTCGTTGGTCGGAGCCTCCAGAATATTGATGAAATCGTAGGGGCCCAGCAGAGCATACTGGGCGAGGACCTTCGCCCCCATGGCCTCGACCTCTTTGTTCACCTCTTTGATCCTGGCGGGGTTAGCCTTTATGGACTTCCGGCCCTCGTCGGTCAAAGTGGTGAGCATCAAATAGACAGCCATTTCGCACCTCCAGTTTTTTCCCCCTCGGTGGGGTAGCCGCATACCTCGGATGGTTCCAATACTAGTCCATTCAGCAGAGGGCGTCAATCTTCCGGGGGCCAGGGGGTGGTGGGTGTGCTATACTAAATCCTGGGCCAGGGTAGCTCAGGGGTAGAGCAGCGGTTTCGTAAACCGCCGGTCGGAGGTTCGACTCCTCTCCCTGGCTGTATCTGAACCCTCCCCTCATGTTGACGGTTTGTTGACGGGCCTCGATGGGGTAGGTAGTGTAGACCGTCAGCTAAAATGGGACATTTTTAAGGCCACTAAAACCGTACACTTTGGGTAGTGGCGCAAGCTCCTGATGGGGTAGTAGACTAACCTACCGACAGAAAGGAGCTAACGTGTCCCAGGAAAACAAAGACAAAGCTAACGCTGCCGAAGCCAGGACGCAGGGTACCCGGGGCTTCATGCAGCAGGTCAGAGTGGCAGCGAGGCGCAAGTACACCCCGGAGGAGAAGGTCCGTATCGTGCTGGAGGGGTTCCGCCGGGAGGTGGGAGTAAGGGACCTCTGCCGCCGGGAAGGGATCAAACCGGGGGCCTTTTACGCCTGGACCAAGGACTTCATGGAAGCAGGGAAGGGGCGGCTCACCCGGGACGCCGCACGCGACGCCACGCGCCAAGAGATCGACGAGATAAAGCGGGAGAACGCTGAGCTCAAGCACCTGGTGGCTGACCTGTCATTAGAAGCTTACCGTCTCAAAGAAACGGCTATTCCTCCGCTGGGGAACCACGCCGGCGACGGCGCATGAGCCCCGCGGAGAGGGCTCATGTCCTGGCCCAGGTGGAAAGCCAGTCCGGGTGCAAGCGACAGGCGCTGGCAGTGCTGGGGGTACCCAGGAGCACCTACTACCGCTGGCGACAGGGGCAACCCGGTTCGGGCTACAGAGGAAGGCCGTGGAACCGGATCACTCCTAACGAGGAGCGCCGAATACTGGCGGTAGCCCGGGAGTACCCTGAACTCTCCAGCCGGCAACTCTCAGCCCGGATTACGGACTACGAGGGCTTCTCCGTGTCCGAATCGACGGTGTACCGCATTCTTAGAAGGGAAGGCCTGGTGAAACGCCTGGAAATGCAGGTTACAGCTGGCAAGGAGTACCACACCAAGACCACACGGCCCCACCAGATGTGGGCCACCGACGCTTCCTACTTCCGGGTGGTCGGCTGGGGCTACTACTACCTGGTAACCGTGATGGACGACTATTCCCGCTTCATCCTGGCCTGGAAGCTGCAGAAAGACATGTCGGCTGATTCTCTCATCGAGGTGATTCAGGAAGCCATCGATGCCACCCACATGACCGAAGTGCACGTAGAAGACCGCACCAAGCTGCTGTCGGATAACGGGTCTGGCTACTTGTCCCGCGTCTTCAAAGACTACCTGCACCTGGTAGGGATAAGGCACATCGTGGCCGCGCCCTTCCATCCCCAGACCAACGGCAAGGTGGAGCGCTACCAGCAGTCTCTGAAACATGAGGTGAACCAGCTACCCTATGAACTTCCCAGCCAGCTGGAGAAAGCTATTGCCGACTTCGTCGACTACTACAACCACCGCCGCTACCACAAGGCCCTGGGCGACGTGACGCCCGCCGATGTCCTCTATGGCAGGAGAGAGCAGATCCTACAGCGCAGGAAGGAGGTGCGAATACAGACACTTAACCAGCGGAGGGATTACAACCAGGGCCTCAAGGAGCTTGTCAGTGCCGCCTGATCGGGCAAAAGTGTTCGGTTTAAAAAGTGTCCCATTTCGCTGATTGACAACAATACAGGTTTCATTGCTTCTCGGAGGGGGTTCTGCTCGGACATGGGCGTGTCCTACTAAACGAATTGACGTTCTGTTTTCTCACTGCACAAGCGCTCTGGGGGTGGCAAGGGCTGACGGCCTACATCGGCACTCACTAACGAAAAGTCAGATCATAAATACCAGAACCATCATATCCCTGAGGTCGCCTATGAGTCATCAACCCAAAGCAAGGAGAACCCAGGGCTCATTTTACTTCTTTTCTGCAAGTGGGGCTGCGAAGTAGAGAGGTTGGGTGCCTTATTGGAACTCTTCCAGGAAGGCTTCTACATTCTCGCCCAGGACCTCCTGGTTGTAGCCCCCTTCCAGGACGGCGAACCTCTTCCCTTGGCAGTTTCTCTCGGCAGCTTCTTTAAGCAATTTGCCAATTGTCCCGTAGTCTTCAACTTCAAATATGCGGCCCCGGCCTTCCTTGGCTCTATCAAAGCCGGCTGATACGGCCAGGATATCGTAACCTGTGGCGTTTTTGAGATACTCTTCCAGGGCTTGCAGTTGTGGAATTCTGTCTTCTTCCGGCTTGTAAAGGTAGGTGGCACCCGTCTCAACCCAACTTTCCCCGGGTGGGGGCCGTAGCGCATCTCTACCTACCATTGGCAGGTAATAATAGGTAACTCTACTATCATTGCGGAATATCTCCGCTGTCCCGTTTCCGAAATGAAGGTCAATGTCCACAATCAAGGCCCTTCCTATCTTCTTCTCATCCAGCAGCTTCTTAACGGCAATGGCGATGTTGTTGAAGTAACAATAGTTCGAGGAATTGTTGGGACTGGCATGATGGCCGGGGGGCCTGATGAGGCCAAAAGTGACCTCTCCTTTTACTGCCAGCTCACCAGCCAAAATGGCTCCGCCGGCAGAGAGGCTGGCAACCTCATAAAGCTGAGGGTCCAATTTGACGAAGTCAATAAGCCGTTGCGTATGGACCCTTCTCAGGTCTTCTTCGCTGGTCGGTTCGGGTTTAACAAAGTCGTAAAAGCCTTCAAGTTCTTCCAAGATGGCTTCCATTCTCCCCGGGGCGGCACCTGGGAACTGTGAATAGACCTTCTGATAGTCCGGGTGAAAGATTACTTTGATTTTGGTTGCCTGAGGGGTCAAGGGAGCGGGCACCTCGGGTGTAGGGGTGGGGGTAGGTGTGGGCGCAGGAGTTGCAGCCGGCGACGGTGTAGGAGTTGGAGTTGCTTTTGGACGACACGTGCATCCGGGGGTCAAAAGCAACAGCAAGAGGACAACGACCAAATAGCGCCACATTGTCCACCTCCTCCGGAGGGATGCTGAAAATACTATCATAATTCTTGTCCAAGTATCGATTCCCCTGTGCCTGTTCACCGGAGTCGGCTGTGAACACGGCCATGAAACGAACTGAACGTCTGCCGGGTGAACCCTCGGCTTCCCCTGCGCCACCCCACCCATGGTGAGGTTGTGATGGAGGACCTGCTGACAACTTTGGGCTGGAGGCCCCGGGTAAGGAAATCGACCCCGCCAGCCCAAGAGCCGCTAGGGCCTCTCGAGAGGTGAAGGACGAGGAACTCAGGAAGCTCGAGGCCTCCTATGATTCCCTCGAGACTCTCAACTTAGCTAGGGGCCCAGGCGATGACAAAGGCATCCCAGTTGCCAGCGATGGTCTGGCCAAGCATGTCGCCATTCGCGTCGCCCACCACGATGACTTGTCCTCTCCCATCCACTCCCACCCCAGAAGGCTTAACAGAGGGTAAGATGGTTGTGGAGGCATTTCGGCCAGGTTGGAGAACTGAGCGAGAAGAGGAGCTGAACTGGCGTGTCCACAGCTCGACACCTGCCGGGCTGTACTCCCGCACAAAGCCATCATAGGCGCCAACCTGTTTCTGGCCGGGCAGGGCGTCCGCTGTCGCGCCCGCCACGAAGATGTTCCCTGCCCCATCCACCGCCACTCCAAAAGCCTGAGTAGAACGGGGGGAGCCGAACTGGCGGGTCCACAGCTCTGTGCCCGCCGGGCTGAGCTTCTGCACGAAGGCATCATTGTAGCCAGCTTTGGTCTGGCCAGGCAAGGTGCCCATTAGGTGGCCCGCCACGATGATGTTTCCTGTCCTATCCACCGCCACCCCAAAAGCCTCATCCGGACCGGGGGAGCCGAACTGGCGGGTCCACAGCTCTGTGCCCGCCGGGCTGAACTTCCGCACAAAGGCATCCCAGGAGCCAGCGTTGGTCTGGCCGGGCAGGTCGCCCTCTGTACGGCCCGCAACGATGATGTTCCCTTCCATGTCTGCCACCACCCCATTAGCCCTATCCACAGCGCCGGTGCCGAACTGGCTGGTCCACAGCTCGGCACCCGCCGGGCTGAACTTCAGCACAAAGGCGTCTTCCTTGTCAGCGCCAGCGTTGGTCTGGCCGGGCAGGGCGCCATCTGTGCCGCCCACCACGATGATGTTTCCTGACGCGTCCGCCGCCACCCCAAAAGCCTGCTCCGCACCGGAGGTGCCGAACTGGCGGGTCCACAGCTCTGTGCCCGCCGGGCTGAACTTCCGCACATAGGCGTCATCCACGCCAGCATGGGTCTGGCCGGGCAGGGCGCCCTGTACATGGCCCGCCGCGATGACGTTCCCTGTTCCATCCACCGCCACCGCCAAAACCCCAACCGAAACGGTGTTGGTGAACTGGCGGGTCCACAGCTCGACGCCCGCCGGGCTGAGCTTCCGCATATAGGCATCCCATATGCCACCCTGGGTCTGGCCAGGCAGGGCACCCTGTAGAGCGCCCGCAACGATGATGTTCCCTTCCATGTCTACTGCCACCCCATTGGCCCTATCCCAACCGGGGGTGCCGAACAGGCTGCTCCAGGCTACAACAGAAGCAGGTGTAGCCGTGGGCGCAGGCCCTGGCACAGGTGTTGGGGTGAGTTCGGGTGTCGGAGTGGGTACACAGCCACCTACAATTCCTAACAACAGGAGAAGAATCGGCAAAAGCTGGGAACGCGCGGAAAACTTTGATGGACGCTGTCTCAATTCGTCCCTCCTTTGCTTTCGTCAATTGCTTTGCTACACCCTAGACCATTGGTCACATCTTGTCAAGTTCTCCAGCAGTTCGGCTCTGTTTGCTTCAAGGTGGCAGCCATTACTTGACTCCCCTTTGAACGGCTTGTCTGACTGCTGAGGCAATGCGCTGAGAAAGCATTTGCCGGAAGTTTGCCTCAGCTTCCCGCCAACTTCTGCCTTCTTCCAAAGCCATGCAGAGCGTTTGCAGATACAGACCAATGCCACCGTCTATGAAACTTGCGACGTCGTCTTCTGTCACCAGCATTATAGCAGTCTTCCCACCCTCAAGCAAGCAGCACCCCCTTGACAGGAGCATAGGATTTGTTTGTCCTGTCCGCGTCAACCGGCGGTAGAGGGGATATGTAGCGAATGCGCGATTTGGTCGTAGCGAAGGTATCTCAACCCGAGAACGTTCCGGTTTGCTGTAGCCAACGTATTCAAGCCTCAGAATCTTCACGTTGGGTGTGGCTTAGGTGGCTAGCAGCGGTGAGGAGGTGATGTCTATAGCAGGGTGAGCTTTGTTGTGGCGAAGGAAATCTCAACGCGGGATAAGAAAAGAAGGAGGCTAAATGCCGAAGCGGATAGTTGGTCTGTTTGTTCTTGTGGTAGTGCTTGTCACTTCGGGGCTCCTTGCCTGTGTCGCCCCAGTGGCCACCACCCCTGCCCCTGCCCCTGTTGCCACCGGGACTCCTGCCGCTACCCCTACGAGGCCTGCGGATATCCCTACCGCTACTCCCACCCCTGTTGTTGTGATTCCCGGTGATATTACTCCCATTTCTACTACCTACAGGTTCGCTGGCCAGTCGAATCAGAACATTGACCTTAAGGCAGGGGACATAGTGGAGTTGACGATTAGGGTCGTCGGGGGCGGCGTGTCGCTGAGCGTGGACGAACCCATAGCAGGATTTGGGGCCATGATGCCCAGAAATATTGCCAATGACTCAACATCGAAACATGCGTTCGTGGCTAGGGTGGATGGAACCTATCGTATCATGATGCAGGCTGGGAACAACCCTATGGGCGCCGGGCAAATCACCCTCTCTGTGGATATCTACAGGAAAGGGGCCCCTGCCATCCCCTGAGGGAATTGAGAAGGAAGTAAATAGTAGTTCCTTTCCCGGCACCGTGCCAGTAGTCTGGCGGGCCGGGGGCCGGGTTTGGCAGGCGGGAACGCACCTCTTTTCGAAAGAGGTCAGGACTTTCTCGGAAAGGGGTGCGTTTCGGTCTGTCCCGTAGGCCTGCGATGTGGCGTCGCGCTCCATAATTCCACCACCCCCACCCTCAGATATGTATTCAGGGGGAGTTCGACTCTCCCCCACCTCCACCAGAAACACGGCGCCTCCGGGTCAGATTCCGGAGGCCATTTCATTAGCAGGACACCTGAGCCAGGGCTCCCAATGCATCGCGTTACTACCGGCGGACAGGTCATCCCTCCTGTTGTTTCCCCTCGGTCTTGCTGAGGATATCCAAAAGACTCTCTTTTGCATGCCGCGTAAACATGCTATAATATGAATCAGTCTGCTGGCCTAGCGGGGCCAGTTTCTTGTGGCATCTCTCACTGACATGACACAAAACATAAGAAACATTGCTATCATTGCTCATGTTGACCATGGCAAGACTACCCTGGTGGATGCCATGCTCAAGCAGAGCCATATCTTTCGCGAGAACCAGCAAGTTGGCGAGCTCATCCTCGATAGTAATGAGCTGGAGAGGGAAAAGGGCATTACCATTCTGGCCAAGAATACGGCTATCACTTATCAGGGGGTAAAGATAAACATCATAGATACCCCAGGCCATGCCGATTTTAGTGGCGAGGTGGAACGGGTGCTTAACATGGCCGATGGATGCCTCCTGGTCATCGACGCTGTGGATGGCCCGATGCCTCAGACCAGATTTGTGCTGCGTCACGCTCTCCAGAAGCGACTCAAACCCATTGTGGTCATCAATAAGATAGACCGCCCTTCGGCCCGCCCTGTAGAGGTGGCCAATATGGTGCAGGACCTTTTCCTGGAGCTTGCCGCAGATACCGAGCAACTGGACTTTCCTATCCTCTATACTGCCGCCAAGGCCGGTTACGCCCTTGCCGATCTGAGAGACCAGCCCAAGAGCATGGTGCCCCTCTTCGAAGCCATCCTTAAGCACGTTCCGCCGCCAAGTGGCGATGTCCATGGTGGCTTTCAACTCCTGGTGGCAGCGTTGAGCTACGACAGCCACGTGGGACAAATCGCCGTGGGACGCATCGCTCGCGGAAAGGTGTCACTGGGGGACCAGGTGGCACGCGTCACCGGGGACGGCGCAATAACCTCCCACAAAGTCTCGAAGCTTTTCATCTTTGATGGGCTCTCCCGCCTCGAGGTTGCCGAGGCAGAGGCGGGAGAGATTATCGCTCTGGCTGGTCTGGGACAGGTGGCCATAAGCGACACCATCGCCGCAGCTGGCCAGCCTGAGGCACTGCCCAGCATTGACATCGGCGAGCCTACAATGCAGATGACTATTGGGGTGAACACATCGCCATTCTCCGGACAGGACGGGCGGTATGTAACCTCTCGACAGCTTCGGCGGCGTCTAATGACTGAGCTTCAGACCAACCTCAGCCTGCAAGTGCACGAGACTAGCAGCGCTGATGTCTTTCTGGTATCGGGGCGAGGTGAGTTGCATCTGGCCATCCTCATCGAAAACATGCGCCGGGAGGGCTATGAGTTTCAGGTTTCCAGGCCGGAGGCTATTGTCAAAGTCATAGACGGGCAGATGCTGGAGCCCTACGAGCTGGTGGTGCTGAATATTGCCGAAAAAGACATAGGTCTGCTGACAGAGGAATTGTCCTTGAGGTTGGGGCAAATGACGAATATGCGTAGCGATGGGCAGGGGAATGTGCTCCTGGAGTTCAAGATCCCTACCAGGGGACTAATCGGCTTCCGTGGCTTCTTCCTTAAAGCCATTCGGGGTAACGGGCAGATGAGCAGCATTTTCACGGGATATGAGCCCTTGCGTGGAGAAGTGAAGTCCGGGAGGACAGGAGTCATCGTCGCTACCGAAGCTGGTGTGGCAGCCACTTATGGCTTGAACAATGCTCAGCAGAGAGGGCTTACCCTCATCGACCCGGGCATGCCGGCCTATGAAGGCATGATTGTAGGGGTGCACGCACGAGACAATGACCTGGCGGTGAATGTGTCCAAGCAAAAGAAGCTGACCAATATGCATGCCTCTACCTCTGACATCGCTGTCAGACTCTCCCCGGCGTTGCGGATGAGCCTGGAAGAGGCCATTGGCTTTATCCGTGAGGATGAGATGGTTGAAGTAACGCCCAAGAACATCCGCCTGCGCAAGCGCATACTCTCCAACAACGAGCGGCACCGGCAAGGCCGTGAGAAGGCCCGGGCTGTTCCAGAATAGGGTCATCCTTCAATCTCGCTATTAAATAGGATGGACGTTTGTACGAGTCCAGTTGCACCCTGGGGGCGCAAACGAATGGCAGAGACAAGTTCACAACGCTAGAATTACAGCCAAGGTGTTTGTATGTGGGGGAGAAACGCGGTCTATGTGGATGCAAAGGAAGACAAGCGCATCGTGGGCATCAAGCCCAAGCCGCCGTTCAGGCCAATCTTCCAGGTGGCGGCGACTAAAGAGGGCCCAGGTGTCCTGCTAATGAAAGAGCCTCCGGAATCTGACCCGGAGGCGCCGTGTTTCTGGTGGAGGTGGGGGAGAGTCGAACTCCCCCTGAAACGCGGAGTGGATGTGGTGGTGGCCTGGTTCTGGGGGCCGAGTGGCGGTGCAGGAAAGCCCCATTGGCTCTGCCCGATGAGCACCTTGCTGACTTCCGAACTTGAAAGGGCTCGGGCTGCAGCGGTTTTGACACGCCAGATTCGAGACTGTAAGATTGGCACTTGGAATGCTCTGGGTGAGTCTTGTAGCGGTCTTCATCCTCGTGGCCAGCCTATTGTCGGGCCTGAAGGAAGGGGCGGCAAAGCACGTCGCCAACCTGGTGGCAACGCTCATCGGCGTCTATGTCGCGGGCCGCAGCTACCATCTCGTGGCCGGGCTGCTCCACTTCATTTCGAGTGAGAATTGGCAGAATTTCCTCGGCTTCTTCATCGCTCTTGCCGTCTCCGTAGCTATCCTGTATCTTGTCTTCCTTGCTCCCCGGAAGCTTACTGAGGTTGTCTGGAGACGGGGTTTGCTGAGCCGATTGCTCGGCGGAGCCATCAGCGTAGTCGACGCTGGCATAGGCCTTGCCGTATTTGCGCTGGTTTTGACCGCCTTTCCCGTTTTCGACTGGCTGGCGCGGTGGGTGGGGGGCTCGGGAGTCATGGCCTCTTTGGTGCGGACCTTTAGCTTCGTCCAGCAGCTCCTGCCGGAGGTATTCCGCGCCGCCGCGACGAGGATCCTTGGCTCGTAGGTACTGCGGGAGGCAGGTAAAGGAATGGAAGTGACCCTGAAAGACGTGCAGGCACAGCCCGTTCTGTACGTAAGGACCAGAACGAGCCTCGACAGGCTACCTCAGGTCATTGGGGAAAGCTACCACAAGATAGCCAACTACATGCAAGGCCTGGGTGAGAAACCAGCAGGTGTGCCTTACACTGCCTACCACAACCTCGATACGAGGGACATGGATGTGGAGATGTGCTTCCCGGTTTCGAATCCTCTGCCGGGACGAGAAGAGATCAAAGGCGGTGAGTTGGCGGCCGGGCGCGTGGCCGCTGCCATGTACAAGGGCCCGTACGCGGCGATGGAAGCTATCTATAGTGAGATCTTCAGATGGCTTGCCGAAAGAGGTCATCAAGCGAAGGGTGTCTACTATGAGTACTACTACAATTCGCCCCAGGACGTGCCGGAAAGCGAGCTTCTGACAGAAATCGTAATACCGCTAAAATAGACTTGCCTGAGGCGCCACCGGACAACTCTAGCAGGGTGCTGAAAAAGGGGGTGCCCAACCAAACGCAGATACGAAATATCCGACAGGTCCAAAGCTAAGGTCTCGTTCTACGGGACTTTTTCATCACCCTGCTAGTCTAGTGTTTCATGAATGGCTTTACAACGAGCGAGCTTGTCAAGGATGGCTTTGGCGGACGCTTTCCACACCAACGGTTTAGGGTCGGCGTTAGACGTTGTTAGGTACTCCTCAATGGCATGGATCAACTCCAGCACACTTCCGAAGCTTCCACGCCGCACACGCTTTTCCGTCAACTCCCGGAACCAACGCTCAACAAGGTTCAGCCACGACGAGCTCGTCGGCGTGAAGTGCAGCATGAACCGTGGGTGCTTTTCCAGCCAAGCCCTTACCTTGGGCTGGTTGTGGGTCCCGTAGTTGTCCACGATCAGATGCAGCGGCGTCTCTTTGGGGAATTCCCGGTCCAGCTGCCGCAGGAAGCGCAGGAACTCCTGGTGCCGGTGCTTGGCCATGCACTCCCCGATCACCCGTCCGTCCAAGACGTTGAGGGC
>JAHKAY010000004.1 GCA_018825785.1 Chloroflexota bacterium
CCGCACCCTGGAAGAGGTGGGCAAGGAGTTCGGGGTCACCAGGGAACGCATCCGGCAGATTGAGGCCAAGGCCCTGAGAAAGCTCCGCCACCCCAGCCGCAGCCGCCGCCTTAAAGACTACCTGGAGTGAAGTTCCTCAAGGGCTGTCTCCTCTTTCTGGCCCTTGACCTCCTTTTCTCCCTGGCCCTCGCCGGGGCCGCGGCCTATTTCATCACCCGGCCCCCGGCTTCTGTCCGGGACCTTCCGCCATCAGCCACCAGCCCGGAGAAGGCCCAGGCCCTGGAGACAAAGCTAGATGAGTTCGCCCAGGGGCTGGAACAGGCTGGGGAAAGAAAGCCCCTTTCCCTCGTAATCACGGAAGACGAAGCCAGCTCACTCATCGCCAGGGAGCTATCCAGATTCCAGGAGGAGAACCCGGAGGCCATCCCCTTCCAGATAGACTCCCCCCGGGTCCTCTTCCGGGAGGGAAAGGTGATAGCCACCGCTGTCATTGACCTCCAGGGTTTCCGCCCCCAGGTAGCAGTGGAGGCCCGGGTGAGCGCCCAGGCGGGACGGCCCAAAATAGACATTGAACGGATAGACCTGGGGCGTATCCCCTTCCCCCTCCTGGGCCTCCTCCAGGACTATATCGGCCAGGCCCTCCAGGACCTGGAGACGGAAGAGCTACCCCTTGAGGTTGAAAGAGTAGAGATTACAGAGGGAAAACTTCTCCTGGAGGGCTGGAGCCAGCCCGCAGTCCCCTAGACTGTTCTGGCTACGAGCCCTGACAAGACTCGCTCCTACTCCTGCCGGCTAAAGGACCACACTGCCAGCGCCCCCACCACCAGGCCAAAGAGGGCCACCACCAGCATGTCTTCCGCAATGCTCATGGTGTGCCCGAAGAGGCTCACCCCCAGCACGGGGCTGCCGCCGAGCATGGCTGCGGCCGGGACCTGGACAGCCCCACCGCCCAGGAAGACCTGCCGGATGGCGTCCACGCCGTAGGTTACCGGGTTAGCTTTGGCGATGACTCCCAGCCATGTGGGCACGCTGTTCACCGGGAAAAACACGCCGGACAGAAACATCAGGGGGAAGATGAGGAGCTGCATCACCACCTGGAATCCCTGCTGAGAGCGCATCCGCGAGGCCACCAGCAGGCCCAGGCCGGAGAGCGAGAGCGACACCAGCACGAGCACGGGTATGAGCTTCAACACCAGCAGCCAGCTCAGCTCCACCCCCAGAAAGGGTGCCAGCACCAGCATGATGATGCCCTGGGCCAGGGCTACCGCGGTGCCGCCTACCGCTTTCCCCAGGACCACACCGCTACGGCTGAGGGGCGCGACCAGCACCTCTTTCAAGAAGCCAAATTCCCTGTCCCACACCACCGAGAGCCCTGAGAATATGGAGGTCATGAGCACCGTCATGGCCATGATACCCGGGTACATGAACTTGATGAAGTCCACCCCGGGGGTGAGGGAGCCAATGAGGCGGTTGAAGCCAGCCCCGAAGATTATCAGGAAGAGCAGGGGCGTGGCAAAAGAAGATAACATCCGGGCCCGCTCCGACACAAACCGCAGGACCTCCCTGTAGGCGATGACCCATATGGCCCTGTATACCTCTGCCATTAATGCCCCCCCGTCCTGCGCCGCATCTGTTTCATATGCTCAAAAGCGTCCGGCGACTGCTCTCGGATGGCCCGCCCCGTTAGCTTCAGGAATACATCGTCCAGGGTGGGACGACGCACGCCGACGGAGAGCAGGCGCTGGCCAAACCCCCGGACAAAATCGGGGAGGAACTCCTCACCCCGGGGCACCCCGAAGCTGACCACGCCGTTCTCCACCTGAGGAGATACATGGTAGCGTTCCTGGAGTTCTCGGGCTGCCGCCACATTGTCCCCGGCCCTCAAGGACACCAGGTCACCGCCGACTGTGTCCTTGAGCCTGTCCGGCGTGTCCAGCGCCACAATCTGGCCATTGTCTATGATAGCAATGCGGTCGCAGACCTCGGCCTCATCCATGTACTGGGTCGTCAGGAAGATGGTCAGGCTCTCCTGCCGCCGTAGCTCCAGGATGTAGTCCCAGATGAGGCGTCTTGTCTGGGGGTCCAGCCCCAGGGTAGGCTCGTCCAGGAATAGCACCCGCGGGTGGTGTATAAGCCCCCTGGCTATCTCCAGACGTCGCTTCATGCCGCCGGAGTAGGTACGGACCCGGCTCTTTCGCCGGTCCCACAACTCCACCATGGTCAGCATCTCTTTAATGCGCAGTTCCCGCACCGACGCAGGCACGCCGTAGGCATAGGCGTGGAAACGCAGGTTCTGTTCAGCGGTGAGGTAATCATCGATGGCAGGCTCCTGGAACACCAGACCGATAGAGCGGCGCACCTGGCTCCGCTGTTGCAGCACGTTGTAGCCGTTGACTATCGCCTGCCCGGAGGTAGGGCGGAGGAGGGTGCAGAGCACGTTGATGGTGGTGGTCTTGCCCGCGCCATTGGGCCCCAGGAAGCCGAAGATTTCCCCCTGCCGCACCGCAAAGGAGACTCCCCTCACAGCCTCCAGCTTTCCGTAACGCTTCACCAGGTCCTTCACCTGAATAACGTCGGCCCTAGAATCCATTCTGTTTTTCACCACCTCCTCGGGCTGGACTGGCAGTAGCCAGGAAAGCAAACTTTAGCACGGCGAGAACCCAGGTGTCAAAGGAGACGGGGCTTCGTGGTTCAATCCTCAGGTCAAATAGATGCAGCCCCAGGTGTTCGGTCCCGTCCTATGAAGTGGGCGGCCATGTCAGCGCATATTGGCCAATGCACAGATGTCCATCCTGTTTCGTCTCAGCCGGCGGTGGAGGGCTCGGGGGGAGCTGGCCTGTCCTTATACTTTAGGGATGCCAACGGCGGAGGCATAGGTCGTGGTGTCATAGGCAAACCACATGTCGTCGCCGGCGCTGTTCCCGACGATGACCTTGACCTCCAGTCTATTCCCTGGGGGAATGGTATAGCTCAACCCGCTGACCAATACGGTCTTCTTGACCCAGGTGGAGGAGCCACTCTGCCAGTTGGCCTGGTACAGGGTGCCACTGCCTATCTCCGTGTAGGTGGCGCCACTGTAGTCCCGGAGGAAAACAGTGACCTCCCCTGCCTTGTTCTGGCCGAAATCCTTGATTGCGGTCCATAGTTCGACAGTCACGGTACCCGCGAGGTCCTGGCCGCCAGATAGGGAGCTTGACCGCCAGACCTGATGTTTGGAAAGGTCGGTCTCGCCGACTCCGCTGGCCCCCCTATTGACTATGAGTCCGGCGAAACCGTCCCGGTCCTGGTCGTAGTTGTACAGGGCGGCGGCTGTCGGACTGCTAGTATCCGCCGGTAGAACCGCCTGTGAGTTGGTATTGCCCGTTGGCGGCGTGGGGTTGTTGTGTAAGTAGAAGTCTTTCGGGAACTGGGTGGCAGCGGCGAAGGCGTTGCCCGGGTTCTGGGCGCTGTCGGTGAACCGTGCCGCGGCCGGGAGCCAGGCCCAAGAATTCCCCAGGAAGAGCATTGCGATAAGGAGCAGGGCCTTTCCCTTTTTCATCCCTACCCTCCCCCTTGGGATTTCCCCTGCCGACCGGTGGCCACAGCTGAGGTAGGCACCTGAGCCCCTGGGAACCGCCTCAGGATCTCTTCCCTACAAGAGTGAGGCGGAGGGTAACCCGGGGCGATGCTCTCCACTCCTTCGGGCTGGGCCTTCTTTGGGGCAGGGCCGTCACTTCCTCTCGCATGGCAGGGAGATGGATGGTAGCCCGCGGCGATGCACTTCGGCCCTTCAGGCTGGCCTTGCTTTGCGGCAGAGCCCTCTCTTTCTCCCGCATGGCAGGGAGATGGATGGTAGCCCGGGGCGATGCACTTCGGCCCTTCAGGCTGGCCTTGCTTTGCGGCAGGGCCGTCGCTCTCTCCCGCATGGCAGGGAGATGGATGGTAGCCCGCGGCGATGCACTTCGGCCCTTCAGGCTGGCCTTGCTTTGCGGCAGGGCC
>JAHKAY010000005.1 GCA_018825785.1 Chloroflexota bacterium
AGCGTGGCTGAGGTGAGTCAGGGATTGTCTCAGGAGGGCTGGCAGCACATCACTTGGCGCGAGGGGTCCAAGGGACCCATGACGAGTCGTTTTGCTGCCATACGCGTCTTGCCCAGCCATTCTTATCAGCATGGCGGCGACAAAGAGGAGACTCTCTGGCTGCTGGCGGAATGGCCTGAAGAGGAGGCAGTGCCCACCAAATTCTGGTTCGCCAATCTTCCCGAGGGAACGAGTCTCATCAGCCTGGTGCGTCTGGCCAAGATACGATGGTGGATTGAGCAGGGCTACCAGCAGCTCAAGGATGAGCTGGGTTTGGACAACTACGAAGGACGTACCTGGCAAGGATGGCATCACCATGTCACTCTGAAAAAAAACTTCTGGGCAGCGCTGGTTCCTTCCAATGGTACGTCGTGAACTCCAGCGCATGCTGGCCCGCTGGACAGGAATCTGTCCCTCCTGTGGCAAGGTCATCCGGTGGCGTATGGATTCCTCTTACCTTAACGTAGTAGTACTAGCAGGCTGCTGAAAAAGGGGGTGCCCAACCAAACGCAGATACGAAATATCCGACAGATCCAAAGCTAAGGTCTCGTTCTACGGGACTTTTTCATCACCCTGCTAGCGCCCACTTTTTGGAGCGACGCATATGACTACTGCCAAGCGGCCAAGGGTGACAATTCTGACAATTGTCAACCCCCGTTTAGCGACGCGCGATGGTGAGGACGCGATCACTTTGCTCGCCCCCCAAGCAGAAGTCAATATCCTTTTATTAGCCTTTTCAATAGTCCTAGTGAACAACGCCAGGCAAAAAACCTTCCGCTTTCCCCGGATAGGAGAATACGTGGAGAAAATATATAATACGTGTATCAGGCAAGCAGACGTAACAAGTTCGCAAAGGCCGAATCGGACGTGAAAAACAAAGAGCGAGAATGATCTTATGGCCTAGCCGAGAAGGTCTACAAGGAGGCAATGGCCCAGGCCGAGAAGGGCGCCGACGGCAAGATGGCCCAGAAGGTAGCATGAGCTGGTGATGAACACGGGAAAGGCAGTACAACCGCAGCGGTCTGACGAAGGCCAACTCACCGGAATATGAGCGACGGACTCGACAAGAAGGTCGCCTTGGGCCTGGCCCTGACCGTCGCCCTTCTCCTGGGCGTCGGGCTCTACTGGTCCACCGAGCCCTCCCGTCAGAAAGGCATGGCAGATGAATACAAACTCGCCACCGCAGAAATCTTCGTCCAGAACTGCTTCTACTGCCACGGCCGACAGGGCACAGGGGGCATCGGCCCCTCCCTCAGGGCAACCAAACTGGACGAGGAAGGCCTCAAAAAGACTATCTCTCGGGGTGTCATAATCATGCCCACCTGGGCCCGGGAGGAGGGAGGGACCCTGACATCCTTCCAGGTCCAGGGCCTCGCCGCCTTCATCCTAAACTGGGATGAGAAGCTTGTGGAGGACGCCTTCGTCCTCCATCCCATCCCCGCCACCCCCAACCCCCCGCCGCGGGGCATTCCTCCCCCTTATGCAGGGATGAAGAGTCCTTTCCCCTGGGGCGAAAAGAAGACTGTGGAGATGGGACAGGTCCTCTATGAGCTGATGTGCACGAGCTGCCACTGGCCAGTGAGAACACAGCCACCCTCCTTCAATTGGATGAGCGCCGTCTTCTCCCGGGACCTGGAGGAGCATCCAGACTTCTACTTCTGGACGATAAGCGAGGGCAGGCCGCCCCCCCGCAACTGGCGCTATCTCCCCGGCGCCATGATGCCCCCCTTTAAGGCCCGTCTCCCCGAGAAACAGCGCTGGCAGATACTAAACTATCTGTGGAGCGTAGGAAAAGAATATGAGAAGAACGCAATGAGGTGAGCATCCCCTCCCTGTGGTGAAAGAAAGCCAGGGGGATTTGAACGCCCGCCCTCTTGGTCCCGAACCAAGCGTTCTATCCGCGTCTATGATACGTCTTGGACATGGTCAGGGGGTCTTGGCGCTCGCCTGCCCGGCTAGTATCTTCCCTGTCAAACACTCCCCTGGCCATAGCCGTTTGGGTGTTCCCGGTGCCATTCCCAGGCGCTGGCAATGATGTCGTTCAGGCCACGGAACTGGGGCTGCCAGCCCAACTCTTTGCGGATGAGCTTAGCGCCGGCCACCAGCTTGGGCGGGTCCCCGGGGCGGCGCGGCTGAACCACCATCGGTATCTCGCCGCCAGTAACCTCCCTGGCTGCGTTCAGTACATCGAAGACGCTGTAGCCCTCGCCATTGCCGAGGTTGTAGATGGGTGAGATACTTGCGCCGCCATCGAGGGCGCGCAGCGCAAGAATGTGGGCGCGTGCGATGTCCAGCACGTGAATGTAGTCTCTGACACAAGTGCCGTCTTTGGTATCATAGTCCGTGCCGTAGACGTTGAGTTGCTCTTCCTGCTTCAGCGCCACCTTCATCATGTTGGGGATGAGATGGGTCTCGGGGTGGTGGTCTTCACCGAAGCGGGGGGTGGCACCCGCGGCGTTGAAGCAACGCAGGGAAACGGACCTCAGTTCGTGAGCTCGGCCGTACCACTGGAGGACTCTCTCAAACATCAGCTTGGACTCACCGTATGGGTTGGTGGGGTGCGCCGGGTCCCGCTCGCTGACCGAATAGGAAACGGGCTCCCCGTAGACAGCCGCCGAGGAGGCGAAGACTATTCTTTTCACCCCGTGGGCCATCATGGCATCCAGGAGGTTAATGCTGTTCGCCACGTTGTTCCTGAAATACTCCCCGGGCTGGGCTACTGACTCGCTCACCACGCTGGAGGCCGCCAGATGCATCACCGCGTCCGGGGCGCGGGTGAGAAAGACCCTTTCTAGAGCTTCCCTCTCTGCTAGGTCCACCGCTATGAAAGTTGCCCCAGGCGGCACCGCCTGGCGATGGCCCTGCTTCTGGTTGTCAAGCGCGATGACCCTGTAGTCGTTCCGCAGAAGCTCTTCACAAAGGACACTACCGACGTATCCGGCAGCTCCGGTGACCAGGACGGTGCTACTCTGGTTTTTAGTCACGGCATTCACCTCCTGAGGCCATTATGGAAGACATCTGCCCATACTGTCAATGAGGTGGGGAGCCAAATCTGCTTTCCTTGACACTTCTGGAAGGGGCTGATAACATGGCGTAGCTGTGGCGGGTATGTTCCCTCTGGAGAAGACTCTCCTTAAGGCCCTGGAAGAAGAGATATATGCCCTTCTCCCCTCCCTGCCCCTCCGCCGGATGCTGAGTTACCCTCTGGAGGGGGGGAAGAGGCTCAGGCCTGCCCTCTGCCTTTTATCGTGCCTGGGGGTTGGGGGGGACCCATATCAGGCCCTGCCCGCCGCCGCAAGCGTTGAGCTTATCCACAATTTCTCCCTCGTCCATGATGACATCCAGGATGCCTCCCCCCTCCGCCGCCACCGCCCCACCGTGTGGAAGAGGTGGGGGGTGGCCCAGGCCATCAACGCGGGCGATGCCCTCTTTGCCCTCTCCCGCCTCGCCCTCCTCCGGCTGGAGGGGAAAGGGGTCCCCGCCGGGCGGGTCCTGGTGGCGGCCCGGCTGCTGGACGAGGCCTGCTTTGCCCTCTGCCAGGGACAGTACCTGGATATCGCCCTGGAGGAAAGGCCAGGGGTAAGCCGCAGGACCTATTTCCGCATGGTCCAGGGGAAGACCTCGGCCCTCCTAGAGGCCTCTATAGCCCTGGGGGCCATTGTGGGTGGTAGAGAAGGGGATGCTTTAGAGTCCCTCCGTCTCTTCGGCCGCAACCTGGGCCTGGCCTACCAGCTCCAGGACGATGCCCTGGGCCTCGGGGGAGAAGCCGCAGTGGTGGGCAAGGTCTCCCCAGATATAGGGAGTAAGAAGAAAGCCTTCCCCGTCGTCTATGCCCTGGAGAAGGCTGTGGGGCGGGAGGGGGAGGAGCTCCGGCGGCTCTATCGGAAAAGGGCCCTCGCCCCGGAGGACATAGGAAGGGTCATGGCCCTTCTCACCAGGATGGGGGCCCTGGAATATACCATGAAACTGGCCCAGGGCTACTACAATAGGGCACTGAGGGAGCTCAAGAAGGCCCGGCTACCCCAGCACCAGGGGCTGGAAGAAGTGGTATCATACCTCAGAGATAGGAATTTCTGATGAAACTGGCGGTTACCGGAAAGGGTGGGGTGGGAAAGACCACCCTTTCCGCCCTGCTGGCCGGGGTCTTTGCCCGGGAGGGACAGCGGGTCATTGCCATTGACGCTAACCCCGATGCCAACCTGGCTTCTGCCCTGGGCCTGCCCGCCGAGGTCTCCGCCCGAATTGTCCCCATCGCCGAAATGGCCGACCTGATAGAGGAGAGGACCGGGTCCCGGCCGGGCCGGTCAGGGGGCTTTTTCCGCCTCAACCCCCGTGTTGATGACATCCCCGAGCGCTTCAGCGCCCGGAAGGACTCCATCTGGCTCCTGGTCATGGGGACGGTGAAGAGGGGTGGCGGGGGGTGTCTCTGCTCCGAGTCTGCCCTCCTCTCTGCCCTCCTCCAGCACCTTCTCATCCAGCGGGACGAGGTGGTGGTCCTGGATATGGATGCGGGGGTGGAGCACCTGGGAAGGGCCACGGCCCAGTATGTGGATGCCATTATCATCGTGGTGGAGCCCGGCCAGAGGAGCCTCCAGACCGCCGCCAGTGTAAGGAAGCTGGCCCTGGACCTGGGCATCACCCGCTGTCTGGTGGCGGGCTCCAAGACCAGGAACGAAGCTCAAAGGCGGTTTATCCAGGAAAACACGCCCCCTGGGGAGCTGCTGGGGTTTATCAACTACCACCGCGAGCTAGCCCAGGCCGACCTCCAGGGGAAGGGGGTCTTTGAGGCCTCCCCCCAGGCCGTCCAGGAGGCCATGCAAATAAAGGATAGACTGGAGGCATTGATAGGAGGAGGCGGTGAATAAGTAATGGTGGGTTAATTCATAGAGGGAGGGACCATGAGAAAAGTAACGAACAAAGTGGAAGCCATCACTGTTGGTGATAAGCTGTTTAAGGAAATTGCGGCAGCAATTGATGCAGCCCTGTCATATGAAACGCAAACGCGTGGAAAGCGAAAACTTGGTATCACTGGCGAAGTTGGTGAAGTGTTGGTCTGTTATCATCTTAGACGGCGATTAGGGTTGCGATTAGTGCTGGATTCCCGCTCGGAGGGGTTTGATGCCATTGACGGAAATGGCTTACATGTTCAAATCAAGACACGTCGAAGCGAGTCTGATGGATTGCCCAAAGATGTAGGTCGGACTGGAGTCTTCTCCAAACATGGATTTGACTATGCACTTCTTGCCTTACTTGACCATAATTACCGGCTCTGCGAGGTTTGGAGAGCTGATTATGATAAGTTGAAGCCTATCATAGAAAAGCAGAAACGGCGCATGCCGAGCTTGCGGTCTTTCAAAGGGATGGAAGGCAAGCCTTTGTGGCGAAGTAAGATAGGGGTCAATGGCTAAGAAGGGCCTGCTGGATATAGACGCTGCCGGGAAGAGGGTCCTGGTCCGGGTGGACTACAATGTCCCCCTGGACCCCGGCACAGGGAAGATAACCGATGATATGCGCCTCCGGGCCTCCCTGCCCACCCTGGAGCACCTCATCAGCGCCGGGGCCCGGGTCATCCTCTGTTCCCACCTGGGCCGGCCGGATGGCAAAGTGGTAGAGGGCTTGAGCCTGAAGCCGGTGGCCGGAAGGCTTTCTCAACTGCTGAAAAGGCCTGTGGCCCTGGCCCCCGACTGCGTCGGGCCCCGGGTGAAGGCTATGGTGGCCCGTCTGGGGGAGGGTGAGGTCCTGCTCCTGGAAAATGTCCGATTTCACCCCGGGGAAGAGAAGAACGCCCCCGGTTTCGCCCGGGCCCTTTCCCGCCTGGCCGATATCTTCGTCAACGACGCCTTCTCCGTCTGCCACCGGGCCCATGCCTCCACCGTGGGGATAACCCGCTATCTTCCGGCGGTAGCCGGCTTCCAACTGGAGAAGGAGATAGAGCACCTGGGCTTCCTGCTCTCCACCCCCCGCCGCCCCTTTGCCGCCCTCCTGGGCGGGGCCAAGGTCAAGGACAAGGCAGGGGTGCTCCGCCACATCCTGGACCGGCTGGATAAGCTCCTTATCGGGGGCGGCATGGCGGCCCCTTTCCTCAAGGCCCAGGGCAAGCCATTTAATGCAGGGCCTGAAGAGTTGGCTCTCGCCCAGGAAATAGCCCGGAAAGCAAAAGAGAAGGGCATCCCGCTTCTGTTGCCTGTGGATGTCCTGGCAGCAGCCGAGCTCAAGGACGGGGCCTCTTTCATGACGGTCCCCATAGACCAGGTGCCCCCCGGCTGGGTTATGGGTGATATAGGCCCCCGCTCCATAGAGCTCTTCGCCAAAGAGCTTGAGGCCTGCGGCACCGTGCTGTGGAATGGCCCGATGGGGGTCTTTGAAATAGCCCATTTATCCCAGGGGACCCGGGCCCTGGCCCAGGTCCTGGCGGGGCTGAAGGCTGTCACCATAGCCGGCGGTGGCTCCACTGCCGAGGCCATCCATGCGCTGGGCCTCATGGACAAATTCACCCATGTCTCCACCGGGGGTGGGGCCTCTCTGGAGTTCCTGGAGGGGAGGGACCTGCCTGGGATTGCCGCCCTGCAGGACAAAGGCCGGTGAACTTCCGTATGCCCACCTCCGGCCTGGGGCGCACGATACTACTGGTTGCGGCCCTGGGAGTGTTGGGGGCGGGGGTGGTCGGCTCAGTCAGCCTGGCCCAGGAAGACCCCCAAGAAACGGTCATTTTCGTCCTGGTGATGGCCCTCAGTTCGGGCCTCATGTTTTACCTCTACCGGGCCATGGGCCAGGGGCAGGTCAGCGTGGACAGCCAGGGACTGACGATAGGGATGGGCCGCCTGGCGCGGGCCTTCATCCCGCTGGAGAACATTCAGGACGCCCGGAGGTTGGGCCGCCTTACCCCTGGGTTTGGCCTTAACCTCGGCATTCATGTCGGCTTTGGCTTCGGGGGTAGCCTGGACATGCTGGTGGGGCTGGGCCCGGGGGTGGAACTGAGCCTGAGCCGGCCTTGCCCCGCCCGGGTGCTGGGCCTGCCTCTGGCTGTAAAGAAGGTGCGCATCAGCCTGGATGAACCCGATTTCTTTCTAGACTATATCAACTCTTTAAGGGAGAAAAGATGATGGAAAAGCTCTCCGGCCTGGTCAGGGAGACCCCCTCCAAGATTGTCCTCCTGCTGATAGACGGGCTGGGGGGCCTCCCCCAACCCGGTTCAGGGAAGACAGAGCTGGAGAGCGCCCGCAAACCCAACCTGGATGCCCTGGCGGAGAAGAGCACTCTGGGCCTGCTTGAGCCCGTGGGGCCGGGCCTTACCCCAGGCTCCGCCCCCGGCCATCTGGCCCTCTTCGGCTACGACCCCATCAAGTATGAGGTGGGGAGGGGGGTGCTGGAGGCCCTGGGTATTGACTTTGAGCTCCTGCCCGGGGATGTGGCCGCCCGGGGCAACTTCTGCACCCTGGACGAGAAGGGCAATATCCGGGACCGCCGCGCCGGCAGGCTCTCCACCGAGGAGAGTGCCCGGCTGTGCCAGAAGCTCTCTACTATCGCTCTGGAGGGGGTCCAGCTCTTCGTCCTGCCGGTGAAGGAGCACCGCTTTGGGGTGGTCTTCCGGGGCAGCGGGCTACAGAGCGAGCTCTCTGACTCGGACCCCCAGAAGGACGGCCTGGCCCCCGTGGAGGTGAAACCCCTGGTGGCGGGGGCCAGGGCCACGGCCCGGCTGGCCAACCGCTTCATCGCCCAGGCCCGGGCCCTCCTCCGGGGGGAGAAGACGGCCAATATGGTCCTCCTCCGCGGCTTCTCCCACGTGCCAGGCCTGCCTTCCATGTCGGAGCTCTTCCGCGTGCGTCCGGCGGCCATCGCCTCCTATCCGGTGTATCGCGGGCTGGCCAAGCTGGTGGGCATGGCTGTCCTCCCCACCGGCCCCGGTCTGGAGGACGCCCTCAATACCCTCGCCCAGAACTGGGCACGCTATGACTTCTTCTTCCTCCATGTAAAAGAGGCCGACATGGCGGGGGAGGATGGGGACTTTGACCGCAAGGTCCAGGTCATTGAGGAGGTGGACGGGCAGCTCCCTCGGGTCCTGGCCCTCAAGCCCGAGGTCCTGGTAGTCACCGGCGACCATTCCACCCCCGCTGTCCTCAAGGGCCATAGCTGGCACCCCGTGCCCTTCCTTCTCTACTCCTCCACCTGCCGTCCTGATGGCATTGCTGAATTCGGGGAGAGGGCCTGCGGCCGGGGGGCCCTGGGCCTCTTCCCCTCCCTCCATGTTCTCCCCCTGGCCCTGGCCCATGCCGGAAAGCTGGTGAAGTATGGAGCATAGAAAGCCCCTCATCGCCGGGAACTGGAAGATGAATACCACTCTGCCTGAGGCCCTGGCCCTGGTTGGGGCCATGAAAGGGAGACTGGAGGCCATCCCCGGCGTGGAGGTGGTCCTCTGCCCCCCCTTTATTTCCCTCTCCGCCCTGGCCGGGGCGCTGAAGGGCTCCCCCATCGGCCTAGGGGCCCAGAACATGTATTTTCAGGAGAAGGGGGCCTACACCGGTGAGGTTTCGCCCCTCATGCTCCGGGGCCTCTGCCAGTATGTCATCCTGGGGCATTCCGAGCGCCGCCACTACTTCGGCGAGGCGGATGAGCTGATAAACAAAAAGATGAGGGCTGCCCTTGCCTGGGGCCTCAAGCCTATCCTCTGCGTGGGGGAGAGGCTGGAGGAAAGAGAGAAGGGTCAGGCGGAGGCGGTGGTGGAGCGCCAGCTCCGGGGTGCCCTGGAAGGTGCTGCCGACCCTGACGGCCTGGTGGTGGCCTATGAGCCGGTGTGGGCCATCGGCACCGGCCGGGCGGCTACCCCTGCGGATGCCCAGGAGACGATGGCCTTCCTCCGCCGTATCCTGGGGGAGTGCTGCGGTGGAAGCACGGCCCAGGCCCTCCGCCTCCTTTATGGTGGCAGCGTCACAAAAGATAATGTCGCCCCCTTTCTCAAGGAGCGGGATATAGATGGGGCCCTGGTGGGGGGGGCCAGCCTCAAGGCGGAGGAGTTCCTGGGCATTGTGGAGCAGGCATCGACCATCCGCTC